>NZ_ARPN01000054.1:0-12814 GCF_054966645.1 Pseudoalteromonas sp. SANK 73390 | reverse complement strand
TCGTCACCCTGAAATAATATTCGTCACCCTGAACTTGTTTCAGGGCCTTATTTTAAAGCGGTATAACCTCAGCAAGATCCTGACCTGCGTCAGGAAGACAGCACTCAAAAAGTAGCAATTTTCAACAATTATTGATATGTTACAATATAACATTTCATTATGGTGCGTAACTAAACAATCATAGTGATCCTTACATAATATAAAACAACCACGTTGAGGTTTTTATGCAAAATCATGCTCGACTTCCAGTCACGGTTTTATCTGGGTTTTTAGGGGCAGGTAAAACCACCGTGCTCAACCATATCCTTAATAACAGAGAGGGGCTTAAAGTTGCCGTTATCGTTAATGATATGAGTGAAATCAATATTGATAGCGCCACTATAAAAAATGAAATTAGTTTTAATCGCTCAGAAGAAAAACTGGTAGAAATGAGCAACGGTTGTATATGTTGTACATTAAGAGAAGACTTATTAGAGGAAATTACGCACCTTGCACACCATGGTAACTACGATTACTTAGTAATAGAGTCGACTGGTATTTCTGAGCCTCTTCCGATAGCTGAAACCTTTACATTTACTGATGAAAACGATGTCAGCCTCAGTGATATTGCATCATTAGATACCATGGTAACCGTGGTCGATGCGTTCAACTTTTTAGATGATTACGACAGAGCCGATTTACTCAATGAAGTGGGTGAAAGCCTTGGCGAGGAAGATGAGCGCAGTGTTGCCGATTTATTAGTTGAACAGGTCGAGTTTGCTGATGTATTACTTATTAGCAAAATAGATTTAATATCTCAAAAAGAGCTTAAGCGATTACAAAGCATTCTCAGCACACTAAACACTGAAGCGATACAAATACCCATTGAAAATGGCAAGGTGCCTGTTAAGCAAGTACTATCGACTAACAGGTTTAGTTTTGAAAAAGCGCAACAAGCACCCGGTTGGCTCAAAGAGCTACGCGGAGAGCATATTCCAGAGACCGAGGAATTTGGTATTTCAAGTTTTGTATTTAGCGCAAGACGCCCTTTTCATCCACAAAAATTCTATGACTTTTTACACAATAAAGACATCGCAGGAAAGCTTATTCGCTCGAAAGGCTTTTTTTGGCTAGCAACGCGGCCTGAGTTTGCAGGAAGCTGGAGTCAAGCCGGTGGCATGGCTAGATATGGCGCAGCAGGTTTATTTTGGCATGCAGTACCAAAAGATCAGTGGCCGGACGACCCTGAATATCTCGACGCAATTGCACAGCAGTGGGTTGAACCATTTGGCGACATGCGACAAGAGCTGGTATTTATCGGGCAAAATTTAGACAAACATGACATCACAGAGCGCTTACATAACTGCTTGTTGAGCGAAGAAGAAGTATTACAAGGTCAAGATGCTTGGTCGACATACTCAGACCCTTTTCCAAGCTGGGGGAATTAATATGCAAGTACAGAAAAGTCAACCAAGTCCTTCTTGGTGCGATGATCACTCTCCATTGGTATTAACGGAAATTTTTTCACCTAGCAACAGCGTGGCGATTTGGAAGCGTGAGGAGAACGCCACTGTCAGTCAATATTTTGAAAGTGCCTTTGCAGCTCTAGGACTAGGCATACGCGGGGTATTTTCAATCAATACATTAAAAGATGCCATCAGTGATATGCTGCCCGACTATGAAGGTAAGCAAAAGGCTGTCAATGACATTTACTTATTGTCAGACATACTTACCTGCCTATTTGAGTGTGACGCAGTCGGCTTACGTATCGCGCCTTTAACCTCTGCGATGTGCCCAAGCTTTCATATAGATAATATACCCGTTCGCTTAGTTCATACTTATGTGGGCTCAGGTACGCAGTGGTTACCCGTAGAAACGCTCTATGAAGATGTGCCACAAAATGTAAAAGGTAATTTTACTAAAACAAATTTTGGCCGCTTTTATGATAAAAATCACATCCAGCAAATGAGCGCATTTGATGTTGGCCTACTCAAAGGTAAGGCATGGCAAGACCATGAACAAATGGCAGCAGTCCATCGCTCATGCCAAGTGCAAGCACACGAAAAAAGAGTGCTTCTTACTCTTGATCCAATGTAAGTAACTTGTGCTTAAGATAAATCTATATTTTAGTCGGCCTCTTTAGCAAAGCCCCAATTAGGCCGACTCATGGTTACATTATTTTTGTTTAAACGTCAGTAGGCTGTCAAATACCGACTCCATCTCAACGCAATAGCTTTGGCATTTCTAGTGAACACAGGTGCTTTTTCTGCAAAGCAAAAAATTTCGCCAATGGGCTGTCGCCAATATTATTGTCGCCAGCATAGTAATCAGCTTTTCTGCCAATTCTGAGCCTAAATCATGTGCAAACCATGCGGTACTTATGAGTAGTAATAACCCACAACTAATCCCCATAAGTACAAATTTATCTTTATGACGACGACATCCCAAAAAAGCGGCAACCGAACTCATAGGCACAATTAACCAAACTAATGCTTGATGAAAAGCATGTTCACTGACAGACAAAGATGCTAAAGCTGGAAACAAAACCAGCATTATAGGAAAAGCAGCACAGTGAATTGCACAAACAGCAGACACTCCAATGGATAGGTGGTCTAATAATGGTTGAGTTAATATTTTCATTTGGCTTTTAAATAATGCTTAATTCAATTTGTTACAGTATATCATAACAGATGCATTTGAATATCCATTCCTGATTACTTTTTCCAGTTTCCACATAATTTATAGCAGGCAAAAAATATAAAAAAGGAGGCTAAGCCTCCTTAATCAATCAGTCGTTTAACTCATTATTCTATGACATCGGATACTGCACCTATTTAAGGTATGTGGTTATATCGCTTATAACTCAACAGAGTAACCAGTGTGCCAGTTAAGC
The DNA here is from genome assembly GCF_054966645.1 of Pseudoalteromonas sp. SANK 73390. NCBI lineage: Bacteria > Pseudomonadati > Pseudomonadota > Gammaproteobacteria > Alteromonadales > Pseudoalteromonadaceae > Pseudoalteromonas > Pseudoalteromonas sp. SANK 73390. The sequence continues at coordinate 9,942 of NZ_ARPN01000054.1, read as the reverse complement.
TCATAATACCAATAACAGTAATTACCCCTCGCAGCGCGCCATATTCAAAATAGGCAAAACCGCAGCTCATTAATAACATAGCCAACGCAGTAAATCGATGCAGCGGTTTAGTCGTTAACCCTCCCCGCTCTTTTAGCAAATAAACAGCAAACACTGATAATATTATTACAATAATCGTCATTACTTCGCTCCTAAATGCTATTAACAGGTATTTGGTTAGCGGCATCTGTTACTTTAACAGTGTTGAATTTTTTGCCTATACGCAGTAAGTAAAACCCCAAACCAAAACAGACTAAATCAATACCTAAACTCACTTTGTTGCCGTATGTCCATTCACTGAACAAAGTACTCCCCGATACTAAGATATCAATCGGAAAAATAACCATTAATAAGCCAGCTGTTAAGCCTAGTAATTGTCTTGCAACTTGTTTTTCACATGTTGCTAAAAAAGCCCAAATTACCACCAACAGCCAGCTACCAAAAAACGGCCACCACAGTGCAGTACCCACATTATCAACCTGTATCCAATGCTTAAATGCCACGTTAGCTGGGAACAATAAAAGCGTCGCTATTACTACACCGCCGCACCCGCCTACGATCAATCGGTTAAAACGTTGATAAGTAGTTAAACTGTATTTAGGATTTGCTGCATTAACCCCTCTTTGCATCCAAAGCATAAGTCCTGTTAAAGGTAAAAGCGCCGTGCCAATACCTAGTACCGCCCAAATAACTTTTACTAAAATGCCGCCAAAATTACCAAAGTGCAGTGCAAACATCACATCTAATACAGCCCCAGAATACCCGTCTAAGCGCGCAAATCGACTGTATTTTTGCACAAATTCACCACTGGCATTATACACCACTGTTTGCGCTGCCATATTGCTACCGCTGGTGGTTTCGACATACATCATTGCACTTGCATCTGCATACCCTTTTATTGTCATCAGCCTAAGTTTCGCCTCATCATCAATGCTCAGTGCATGTTCAAATGCTTGAGCTACAGAGGTAGGCTGAGCAATATGCTGGATAACAGGATCTGGTACGGCGGTAAATGTTTCAATCAGCTTGTCTTGATCACCGCCAAAACTAACAAAAGCAGCAGCTGGCACCAGTACCACCACTGCTAAACCTAAAAAGGCACCAGTAAAGGCGATAACAGAGTTAAACAATAACCCCCACACACCAATTGCTTTATGCCCATCATTGAGCATTAAACTTAGGTTTTTGCGAGGCCTAAATGTAAACAACTGACCAAGGATTTTTCGGTGAATAAAAATGCCAGTTATAATGGAGAGCATCATGGTTAAGCCCAACACTCCAGTGGTCAATAACCCAATTGGCCTACCCATGTGTAAATCAGCATGAAAACCGACAATAAAGCTACCCATGTCGTATCGGCTATTAGCGAAAAGTGCTTCAACGGTGCCTGTATTTTGTTCAATGAATTCATATGTGTTGGGGTCAAATTCAAATATAGTTGCCACAGGTGGCCCACTTATTGGCGCATTATCTTTTGTTTTATCAACTTCACCATGATGTGATTCAAACATGATCAGTAGCCGAGTAGCGGCACTCATACCGGGTAAAAATACCAACACTTCTTCTTTGTAATGTGCTGGTACTTTTTGTGCATACTCTGCAATCAACCGCTCTATTTTTACGGCATCAATTTGTGCCATGGACCTAATTTCAGGGTTAGCCCAAAGCTTTATTTCCGAGCGACCAAACACAGAAACCGCGCCTGTAAAGGCAATAACAAATAATAACATGCCGGTGATAACCCCAACCCAACTATGCAGCGTGTAGAGCTTTTTTATAGATTTACTTTTCATTATATTACCCCACTAATGCCCAATATGATAAAGCGCCATGACTAATACAAAGCGTGCCCATAAGCACCCATGGATGCCATGCTTTTTGCGCCATATAGCTGTAAACGCATAGTCCAGTCCAAATAAATGGAAACAATAAGATAGGCACTGCAATCTGATCAACAGCACTAAATGGTAAATACGTTGTCATACCGGGAATAAGCACAACACAGGTAATAAACGCCATAAGTACACCGCCAAGGTTGCGACTTTTTATAGACGTAAAAACGCTCGTCCTTGTATTGTTTTTCATACTTGCTACCTAACAATTTTGTAAAAATTTGGGGCAAATAGTGCCCCAACATAACGCTTAAAACTCAGCAAGTAAGCTAATACTTAGCTGCCTAGTACGACCGATATTTTGCTGCCCATAACTGGCTGAATTGGCTAAGTTGTCTGCTTCAAAGAAGTAGCTGGTAATGTATTGCTCATCAAACATGTTGCGGGCATCTACTCTTAGCTGATAGTTATTCCACTGATATGCTACGTGTGCATTAACAATAATGCGGCTGTCATTTTGAGGATCAGAATTAATTGCAAACTTAGCATCATCTAACGAGCTTGCAGGGTCCAAGTACGCATAACTTTTACCCTTGTAGTTAGCATTGGTGCCAATGGTAAAGCCATTATCAAATTCATAATTTAGCGCTAAATTTGCAGTCCATTTAGGTGAGTCTTCAAATGAGCGCCCAGCAAGGTCTTTAACATCTCCTGTCGCTTGCATAACATAGTCAAAACTATCAAACTGTGTTTTTGATAGACCAATTCCTGCAGTGATAGAGAGTGCATCGGTTGGGTAGTAAAACAACTCTGTTTCAAACCCTTTTATGTTTGACTCTCCCGCATTCACTGTTTGCGTATCGAAATTAGCACTGGATAATTGAATTTTTATTTGTTGGTCTGTCCATTGTGTGTAAAACACATTGGCATTTAACATTATTTGGCCATTTTGCCATACAGAACGAAAAGAAAGCTCGTAGTTGTCTGTATATTCAGGCTCATAGGTGAATGTTTCTTGTCGTGCTATGTTAGTGCCAACCCCACCTGAACGATAACCTTTTTGATAGATTAGGCTTGTTGTTATATCTTCATTCAAGTGATAACTAACACCCAGTTTTGGTAACCATGCATCAAAATCAGCATCAGCTAGCGGCTCAACACCGGATGCATTTTGCGCCATGGAAGTCAGTTTGCTATTGATACCCATTGCTACTTGATTAAGCGGTGCAGGAAGCTGGCTTGCATCTGGTAAAGTATTATTTATGCTGTAATCAGCATTAGAACCATTTTTTTGTGTTTCTTTATCAAAACGTAAACCGGCCAAAATATCTAACTGTGAACTCACTTTCCATGTCATATCAGCATAAATAGCAAATGACTCGACTTGCTGCTCAACCTTTGAACTTAAGCCTAAAATAACGGGGTCAATATCAGGGTAAAGCGGCACAATTAAGTTTGTAATTTCGCTTGGAAGGCCAAAGCCACCTAGTTGAGTAGGTGCGCTCAACAACACTTCTAGAGGCGGTAATCCCAAATCTGCAAACGATAAAAAGCGCTCGCCGCTGGCTTGATCGTTAACATCAAGCTTTGACATGTAAACACCGCTTACCACTTGCAATTGCTCAGACTCATAAGTTAAACGCAACTCTTGACTGAAAGTTTCATCTTTACGAGTGTAATAATTATCTGCAACAACTTGCTGGGCACTCATATCACCATCCCAGTTGTAACTATAATCTGAGTCACTATAAGTCGTTACAGAATCAAAGCGCCAAACATCATTAATGTCCCAAGAAACTTCTAAGTTGTATAAATCGGTGTCTGTTGTTTCAAATATATGAGAGTTATTCCACACTTTACGCTCAAAAGGGCTGTGTCCATAATCAAACAATGCCCATTGCGGCCCAAACTCAGCCTGAGCACTGCTTAGCGTTAATAATGCATCAATATCGTCTGTTGGTTCAAATAGTAACTTAGCGCGAATCGTTTGATTATCTTCATCATTTTGTTTCTCTTGGCGCGTCACATTATAAATGTCGCCGTCAAACTGTTTATCTTCAACTGCCACTCTAAATGCCAATCTATCATCCACTATTGCCCCACCTGCAGCGAGCGCAAGCTCTTGCTGACCATGCTCGCCAAGTGTGACTTTGCCTTTAGCTGAATATTCATAGCTCGGGTCTTGTGTACGCATCATGATTGCACCCGCTAAGGCGTTACGACCTTGTAAAGTAGACTGTGGGCCACGAAACACTTCAACTTGCGACAAGTCCCATACCGATAAAGCACCACTTCGAACCACACGATAAGGCAACGACGCCCCATCTAAATACATACTCGTTAAAAAGCTATTACCACCGCCAGATACATTAAATGCATTGATACCACGAATTGTGAAACCTTGATTAAAATCACCTGATACATTAGGAATAACATTATAAATATCAGCCACATTTTGCACATTAAGCTTTTTAATTTCGCTGCTTGTAAGTACAGCCACACTGTTAGGCGTTTCTTTCAAAGTACGATCTATCTTTTGACCCGTAACGACAATTGTTTCTAGTGATTCATCACGCATATCTTGAGCAAATGACAGTGAAGAGGCCAAACTACCAGCAAGCATTAAACTGGTGGTGATTTTGTTGTATTTCATGTTTTCTACGTTTCCATTGTATTTTATCGCTCTTTAACGTGACCAAAGCAGACATATGGGCATATTTAAAGAGAAGCGACTACATAATTACTGTCACACTTAAGCAGAGATTTAAGCGCCAGCAACACACAAAGGCAATGATAATGAATTGCATTTAGATTAACAATCTGTTTTTGCTACTTTGCAGTAAATAACAATACTCCGTCACACTGAACTAGTTTCAGGGCCTTAGTTTATCTCTGCGAAAAATATAAGATCCTGACCTTCGTCAGGAAGACATAACTGTTAGTAACAGATAACCGTCACCCTGAACTGGTTTCAGGGCCTTAGTTTACCTCTGCGAAAAGCATAAGATCCTAACCTTCGTCAGGAGGACTAGATTAGTGACTGTTAAATTTGCTTAGCTTTTGTGAAATAAGCCAGCGTGTGGCGGATTGGGTAGATTGAAATTGCTGCAATACTGACAAAATTGAATGTCCAGCCTACATAAAAATATAAAGATTTAAACGCATGGTAATCAAAGTAACCCCTAGCCACGAGCTGCAACATTTTAAGTGTCATAAAAGTAAACGAACAGTACAAATTTATACGTGCAGTCCTTGAAAAAAGACAGCTTTTTATTCTATGTAGATAAAACAACGTAACTATAAATGCGAAAGAGTGGATCATCCCAGCTAAGTAAAATAATTTCATTTTATCATCAAGTTTACTCATCAATGGACCTATAAGGAGTTGTTCTAACTCAGAGCCTAATAAATGGAAAAATAGCAAGCACAAAGAGGTCATAAAACACGAATGCATTTCATGTAACTGAAGAGAACTTAACGCTCTGCCGCGTGCGTAAAATAGTGACCATCGATAAGTTGGGAACTGCGTGACTAAAAACCACAATACAATTAAAAATTCATAGCCTTTTACAAACCAACCAAGTTGATATACTAGGTCGTTCAATTCCATTTGTGTCATGTCGTGATATTCCCTGTAATAAAAAATTAAGTACATCGTCTTTCATTTACGCATAAAAATAGCGATCTAAGATCGCCATTTTGCATGAATGAAATTTTATTTTAGCTAGCTTTACTCTGCTGCGGCACGCCTTTGTTTAAAATGGTCTTTAAGAGAGCGAATAGGATAAGTACACAAGGCACCGATGGCGATAAAGTTACATGTCCATACGCCAACTTTATACAACCAGCTTAGGCTATGATAATCATAATAGCCTCTTGCAATTAGCTGCATTCCCAGCAGGCCCATATAAACTAGAGTAGTGTACATACAAATACGTGCCGACGGTGAGAAAGTACAACCTCGCACTAAATGCAAACAAAAGAGAGTCATCGCAAATGCAAATTGCACAATCACACCACTAGTATAAAACAGTTTAATTTGTTCAACCTTATCCATTTCGAGCAATATTATAAACTGATCAACTTCGGAGCCGACTAAATGAAAAATTAAAAAACAAAATGCAGCTAAAAAGCAAGAATAGAGTTCGTGATGTTGCACTGACGCTAAATCTTTTTTTACCCCAAAAAATAACTTCCAGCGCATTTTTGAAAACTTATGCAACCAAAAAAGTACAATTAAAAACTCAATACATTTTAACACCCAACCTAAATTATATAAAATTTCATTCATGGTATTTTCTTCTCACCTTATTTGGTTTAGCAATTACATGTATAAACTGTTGACCAATAGCTACCTTGAGCTTGTTGCTGAGGCTCTGCAGCATCCCCCCCACCAGCCCCACCAACCAACTTTGCCCGTTCTTTCGATAACTCTTTAAGTTTTTTCGCTTTAATGTTTAATTTAATTGAGGTTTTCATTATCCAGTCCTTATATTCGACATACATTCCTCACCTCAGCGCGACAGTGTTAACCCAGCGTACACAACCTGGCAACATGCCAACCAAATTAAACTTTAGCTAACGGCTTGGTTTGTATGAAATTATTAATATTCTCATACCTGCGGCGTTAGTACACAACATACACAGGCAAAGCTATATTACTTTTTTCATAATCGCCGAACAAATAATTAAGTTAATTAGCCTAACAGGTAGGTAAGTTTACTAAACACTTTTTCTCAATGATGGATTGCTATTTACTACATGTACTACAAAAAATTATGCCGATTTGGTGAAACTTTTGTCACTCTTTTGGGTCTGACCTTGTTAACTCTGTGGCACTACAATCACGCATAGCTAGGTATTAAAATCGTGGATACATTACTTAAAAATCAATTTTATAAACTTAAAGACTATCAAATAATACTGATAGGTTGGGCACTCATACTTACCGTTGTGTGCTTAAACTGCGCCGTGCATAGTGTGCTAATAGCCAAAGAGCGCGTTGATATTGCCTCGTCGATTATTTGGTCTTTGCAAAAATTTGGGGTGTGGTTAATGCTAACACCTATGCTGTGTAATACATTTAATCATAGCCAAGTAAAATATCGGGTTAATCATTACTTGATAGTAGGTATATATGCCATTAGTTTTGCACTTGCGGTTAACACCACGCTTGATATGGCCATAGAACAAATTACTTGGCAGGCAAGCTTATTTTACCAGTGGCACAACCACCTTGTTGCCTATGCGACGATTGTAATAGTGTGGCACCTTAAACATTCATTATTTGATGCGCAGCCTACACAACACACCCCCATATCAACAGCATACCCTCTTCATGAAGAAAGCTGTAGTGCATCACTTGAACAAATAGAAACCGAGCAACACCAGCAAGCCCATTTATACCTAGATGATATAAACATCGCTCTAGCAGATATTGTATTTATAAAAGCTGCGGGCAACTATATTGAAGTGACCACACCTGAACAAACCCATTTACTTCGCGCCACCATGAAAGAGCTTGAGGCACATTTACCAAATACACAATTCTTCCGCTGCCATCGTTCGTATTTTATCAATCTATCCTATAGCCAAAAAGTGGTTAATGCCCGTGCAGGCCATGGCTATATCGTGCTTAAAAACCAGCAACAAGTACCAGTAAGTAAAAGCAAGCGCCGCAATGCGCATCAACTGATACCCATTTAGTTTAAAGGCGCAGGGATGAATGGAGGAGTAACACAAACTTACCCCAAAGCTTTGCCATTAATCACACCGAGCTAGTCGTATGAGAGTGATTTAGTTAACTTAATTGTATTAAAAACTAGGAGCAAATACTATGAGTTACCATTCACTTTCCGTTACAACAAAACTACTACACTGGCTAGTGGGCTTTACCATGCTGGGGCTTATCACCGTTGGCTTCTATATGGTTAATCTTGAGATGTGGGCACTGTACCCTATTCATAAAGCCATCGGGGTATTGGCATTATTACTGATTATACCCAGAGCTATTTACCGTATTAAAAATGGTTTTCCTGCACCGATTGAGGCCATGACTGTCACCATGCAAAAGCTTGCCCATAGTGCTCACTGGTTGCTTTTACTCGGTACGCTACTAATGCCTATTAGTGGCATGCTCTATTCAGGCTTTGGTGGTTATGGTATTGATGTATTTGGGTTGACTTTGGTTTCCAAAAACATAATTAATGGTGAAGTAGTCCCTATTAATGAAAATATCTTTATCATTGCTAAAAATGCCCACAGCCTCATTGGATATGGCTTATCAGCACTGATTTTAGCCCATATTGCCGCCGCTTTTAAGCACCACTTAATAGACAAAGACGCCACCTTAACGCGTATGCTTGGTCGCAGCTAAATTGCGATAATTGAATTAGAACAGCGGTAAGTGCCACTTATGAATTTAATATCAATTTTATTAAAACACTGAGAATTCTAGCGAGCTTAATAACTCTTTAACTGCGTTAAAAATGATTCATATAGAATAACGGCATACCGAAATTTTTGCCTGATTACTAAACTATTTATCAACCGCAATATTTGATCATTTATTTAATGCAATTGGTATAAGTGGCATTTATAAGCAAATTTAACGTGTTTGTGTAATACCAATTGCATTAAAGACTTAAAAGCTATAACGCTGTTATTCATATGCTATGAATGACTAATGGCATTATTTTTAGATAAATAGAGATATTTTACTTGTAGAAGTACAAAGAGAGAAATTAGATAGACTTTAGAAAATAAAGTGGCGTCCCCAAGGGGATTCGAACCCCTGTTACCGCCGTGAAAGGGCGGTGTCCTAGGCCTCTAGACGATGGGGACACAGAAATTGCTTTGCAAATAATTAATTACTAAGCATGTGTCACTAGGACTGGCTATTTTAACTCGCACCATATGAGTTTACGTTACCCTACCGAAGTAAAGTGGCGTCCCCAAGGGGATTCGAACCCCTGTTACCGCCGTGAAAGGGCGGTGTCCTAGGCCTCTAGACGATGGGGACGCAGAAATCGGTTTGCAAATCACTGATTTGCTATTTCTGCGTTAAATGAGACCGAGCCTGCGAGGCGAATGGCCTTATTCTTTGGCAGAAATATAGAATATCAAAAGATGTTCTATTTCTGTGTCACTAGGACTGGCTATTTTAACTCGCACCATATGAGTATATTGTTTTATAAACTACTCGAGAGTTTATAAAACAGACATCACTTAAAAATAAGTGGCGTCCCCAAGGGGATTCGAACCCCTGTTACCGCCGTGAAAGGGCGGTGTCCTAGGCCTCTAGACGATGGGGACACTAAAATGTGTTCTAGGACAATTGCACTTAGTAAATGGTGGAGCTATGCGGGATCGAACCGCAGACCTCTTCGCTGCCAGCGAAGCGCTCTCCCAGCTGAGCTATAGCCCCATTCAAGAACAAACATTGCAAGAAACTTGCGCGTTCGTATTGCTGAGTGCGGGGCGCATTCTATTGGCCCCCACAAACAAAGTCAACAATTTTTAGCGAACTTTTTATCAACCGTTTTAAAAAACAGCAATTCGCTGGCAATATAACCATTAACTGCTCTTTTATCAATAAAAACCCTTGTTTTTGCACAAAAAAACGACCTTTTTTTGGCGTCACTGCTGTGCCGTAATATTGTATTATAAAGATCAAGCAATACTACTTTTACATACACAACCCCAACTCACCATTTTACTTTTACAAAAATACCGATAATAATCGTAAAACAAGCTTTCCCCTTTTCAACAATTAAATACACCTTCAACTTCAAATAGTTCACCAATGTAATTACAACTATTGTGATTTAGGGAAATTACATGCAGATTACCCTCATGAAAGATGCACATTTAAGCTGACGTTATTACGAACATTGAATTTTATTACCTTCCTTTTCTAACGTGGTAATAATGAAGAGCTATTCGTATCTGGTGATAAAAGCCGCATATAAACTAAAATTGTAACTTCAAGTATTGACACTATTTCAAGTCTCCCTATAATAGCGCCCCACAACGACGCACCAAACGTTGTTTGTAATTTAGATATGGGTCG
>NZ_ARPN01000053.1:0-166302 GCF_054966645.1 Pseudoalteromonas sp. SANK 73390 | reverse complement strand
GGTTATCGCTAATGTTACGCTCGACCTCGTATTGTAAATCCTTCCTAGCAGGCAGCATCCAGTGTGTATTCTGCCCTTGAGTTTGCCATTGATATAAAAGGTCTAAAGAATAGTAGCCTCGATCAAACAACGTTAAAGAATCATCTGGAACAGAAGGTAAAAGTCTTTTTGCAAGCGTCATTTCCCCTACATGACGAGCATCAAAGCTACTATCCAATAAAAGATGACTCGACACTTCCATCAAACTACACATCCTGATTTGAGGATAGCTGCCCTCACCAAATTGGTTACTGTCACTACCGAATGCATTGCGATTTTCATCATTATCTTGTGTTCTGAAACTTACCCCATCAACAGCTAACAAATTCAGTCCACACCACTGCTCAAAAGCGTTTTCGTAAAATGTTCTTTGCGCTAGTAACTGAAACGAGTGTTGTACCGCATCTACGCCTAAGCGTTGACGACCTTGAACCAAGGCGCTGGGCGCAACAAGTTTACTCTTCCCTGACAGATTAATATCTAATCGGCTAGCAATATCCCATACTGTTTCGTTACGAAATAAACTCATACCAATGACTGACCACATGATGGCTTCTAACGGCAACCTTCTTCGTCGCACGGTGGCTACTCCAGCATGCGCGAAAGCCTGCTCAAGTATATCCGCGTCAAGGACACTCTTTAATTTATCCAATGTGTGAACATCATCTAAAAATGAAGACAAGTTGTTAAAATGATTAGAGAGGGGCATAAAAAATCCGATATTAGTTTCCTAATATCGGATTCTGAACCCTTTTAAAGATCGGTCAACTGATCTGTTTATTTCTTAACTGATCAGCATTACGCTGTAAGCGGGTTTTTTATTTTTACCACATAAAAAATGAAGCCGTTTTCATTAGAGTACAGAAGGCTATTTATTCATTGCTAGTTGTAGCTCTCTAGTACGCTCAAGCTTGGCAAGTAACTCTTTTGCTACAGGTTTAAACGCTGCAAGCTCATCTTTTGGCAATGATTGAGATTTAGGTAATTTAACGGTTCTTGGGTTGCGATGAACCCCATTCACTAAAAACTCATAGTGTAAGTGAGCACCTGTAACACGACCAGTTGCGCCCACAGTACCAATTTTTTGACCTTGCTTTACTTTCTGGCCAGATTTAACCATACGCTTGTTAAGGTGTAAGTATTTAGTCACATATTTACTACCATGTTGAATAAATACATAATTGCCATTTAATCGGTTATAGCTTGATTTAATTACCTTACCATTACCCGAAGAAACAACAGGGGTTCCTGTACGTGCTGAATAGTCAATACCTCTATGCGCAGTTACTCGGCCTGTAACTGGATGCTTTCTGCGAGGGTTAAAACTAGAGCTGATGTACTTAAAGTTAACGGGGGCGCGTAAAAATGCTTTTTTCATACTGCGCCCTTCAGGTGTATAAAAGTTACCGTCTGTGTGGCGTATTGCGTTATAGCGTTCATCTTGGTTGATAAATTCGGCTGCAATGATTTTACCAGTGCCAATTTCTTCGCCATCAACAAAGTGAGATTCATACACAATCGAGAAGCTATCACCTTTACGAATGTCATTCGCAAAGTCGACGTCCCAGCCAAAGATATCTGCAAAGTTCATAATTTGGCGTTCAGACAGTCCAGAAGTTATACCTGCGGTCCAAAAGCTGGAGCTTATCTGGCCACCAGCAGATTTGGCGACTGTTTCTATTTCTTTGCTTTGAATTGCAGTGTCGTAAGCGCCTTCAGGGCTTAAAGTGACATATAATGTATCAGTTTTAGACAAAACATATTTTAATTGTGCTAGTTGCCCATTTTCACCTTTAGCAAAACTTAGCACTTCACCAGGGTGAATTTTAGTGAGTTTGCGCGTTTCGGCATTCGTGTTAACGAGCTGGTGTAAAGTCTGCGCAGAAAAGCCAGCTCTTTTAAATATAATCGCTAAGTTATCACCTGATTTAACTTCATGATCAATAAAGTTATATTCAAATTTTTGTATATTAGTGGCAGTGTTGTCAACTGCATTTAGCTCGGTAAGGTGCTCTGTTTCTTCGCTTACCTTGACAGGTAACTCATAACGCTTACCAACTTCTAACGCTTTCTTATCGTTGTCTCGAGAGGCTGTTGCTTTTTCTGAAGGCCATAGTGCAACAATCAACATTAAGGAGATGAGACTCATAATAAGCAGTTTGTGTTTTTTAGGGAGCTTATACACCACGTGAACCATAACGCGCCTTTTCTGCTGTCAAGATTTTTACTAATAATATTGCAGGATATACCCAATAAAGCAGCAATACCAGTATTTTGTGCATTTAAACTCGCTCAAATATAGGCTAGAATCGAGCGATAAACTGAATACTTGGAGCGATGAATGGTGGACTTAGAAACTGCATTTGCAGAGATAAAACGCGGTGCGGAAGAAATCCTTATTGAAGATGACTTAAAAGAAAAGCTTAAGTCAGGCAAAAAATTGAAGATTAAGGCGGGTTTTGACCCAACTGCACCGGACTTACATTTAGGTCACACTGTTCTAATAAATAAGTTAAAGACATTTCAGGACTTAGGTCATGAGGTAATTTTCTTAATTGGTGATTTTACAGGCCTGATTGGTGACCCAACAGGAAAAAATGCCACTCGAAAGCCACTAACTAAAGAAGATGTACTTGCCAATGCAGAAACATATAAAGAACAGGTTTTTAAAATCTTAGACCCTGCCAAAACAACGGTTGCCTTTAACTCTACTTGGATGGATAAGTTGGGCAGTGCGGGTATGATTAAGCTTGCAGCTCGACAAACTGTAGCTCGCATGCTTGAACGTGATGATTTTAAAAAGCGTTATGCAGGTGGACAATCAATTGCCATTCATGAGTTTTTATATCCGCTCGTACAAGGTTGGGATTCAGTTGCACTTGAGGCAGACGTTGAGCTTGGTGGTACCGATCAACGGTTTAATCTACTTATGGGCCGTGAGCTGCAAAAAGATGAAGGCCAAAAGCCGCAAACAGTATTAATGATGCCATTATTAGAGGGTACTGATGGCGTTCAAAAAATGTCTAAGTCGCTAGGTAACTACATTGGTATTACAGATGCTCCAAATGATATGTTTGGTAAAATCATGTCTATTTCTGATGACTTGATGTGGCGCTATTATGAATTACTCAGCGCGCTGTCTTTGGAAGAGATTGCACAGTTGCAGGCGCAAGTTGTCGATGGCCGTAACCCCCGTGATATTAAGATTGAGTTTGCCAAAGAAATGATTGCACGCTTTCACAGTGATGAAGATGCATATGCAGCACACCAAGATTTTATTAAACGTTTTCAAAAGAACGCCTTACCTGATGACATTCCAGAGGTTAGCATTACTATTGATGAGCCTTCTACATTTATTACCAACCTCCTTAAAGAAGCCGGATTGGTTGCAAGTACCTCTGAGGCTATGCGTATGATTAAGCAAGGAGCTGTAAAACTTAATGGTGAAGACAAAGTGACCGACAGCAAATTGTCAATTGAAAAAGGTAGCACAGCAATTTACCAAGTGGGTAAACGCAAATTTGCTAAGGTAACTGTAAACTAGAGTTTGTTGCAAAAATAAGCATGCCCTAAAGGCCAGCTTGTAGAGCTGGCTTTTTTATGCGGGAGTTAAAGTTTAATAGCAGTGGCATTAAATGAATGGCTTAGTAAGCTGCCGAAAACGTTGGTATCTAACTATTTTACATGAGTCATTTTTAACGCAGTTAATAAGTCATTTAGTTCGCTAGAATGAGCAATGTTTTAATAAAATGGGTATGAAATATTAAATTACGCACTTTTTGAAGTAAGGTTACAAGGTTAAAAAAGCAATGCCTAAAGTATAAGCAAGCCATAGAAGCATTAACACTAAAAAGAAAAAGGTTTGAATCTGTGTTAGTAAGTTAACGAGTACATCAATATCGTTAGGTTCGGGGTGTCGTTCAACCCCTAATCGCATTTTTTCAAAGCGTTGCCCGAGGTAAAAGCAAGGGCCACCAAGTTGTACTTTTAGGTTAGCTGCAAACAGTGATAAGACCCAACCACTGTTTTTTTGGTAAAAGTATCTAGCATATCGTTTTAGGTAATGTATTACTTTTTTGCCGTGCAATGGCGCAGCCATCAATAATACAAATACTCTAAGAGGAAGCCACTCAATGGCATAAATAGTGTGTTTGAGTGGCGTCATAAATCTACTATTGGGTTTAAGTTCTTTGCGCCATGCATGATCACATATGAGTAGCAGCTTGTAACTAAGCGCCGCAATAGGTCCAAGTAGTATATAAAATAAAATGATAAGGTAATAATGCCTAACAGTGCGCAGGCAAGTACTATCAATGCATGCTTTGGCAATACCAACACTCGAAAGTTTATTAACATCTCTAGCAACTATACTGCTCAGTAATTGCCTTGCCGTAGATTTTTGCTCTTGTTTGAGCAAGGTTGAAATGCGTTTAGCTCTTGTAATAATGCGTGTTTCAATACACAAATAAAGAATTAATCCACCTAACCACTGTGGGTAGTAGGCAAATTGAGCTATTGAGTAGCACAGAATAACGATGGTTAAACAAGGTAAGAAAAACGCTAAAGTACCACTGAGCCTTTGGTAGCTTGCTGTTGAATCATTTTGATAAACACGTTGCGCAATTGCTTTGAAAACCAGTGATAGAATCGTATTGGGATGATAACTGCTAAGCAATGGTAGAAAATGAGCCGCTGACAATGTTACCACTAATATTAGCAAGCCCTGATGGGCTTGCATAAGTTCAAGTAGCACGTTTATAGCTTAACGTTTGTTAGCTTTTCAAGTAATGCTGTCACAAGCTTTGAAGAGTTTACAGAAGCAACCTCTAAGTATTCTTCAAATGATTGTGGAGACTCTTTACCAGCGATATCAGACAGTGAGCGAATAACCACAAACGGTGTGTTAAGAACATGGCACGCTTGAGCTATTGCAGCGCCTTCCATCTCTACCGCTAACATAGTTGGAAAATCTGCGCGAGTTTTATCGATACGTATAGGATCGCACATAAATGAATCGCCAGTACAAATTAACCCCGTCATTGTTTGTGTCTCTTTCAGGCTTGCAACACTTTGTTTTGCAGCCTCAATGAGAGCAGGATGTGCCTTAAAACCAGCAGGCATTTGTGGAACTTGGCCTATTTCATAGCCAAAGGCTGTTACGTCAACGTCGTGATGCTTTACTTCATCAGATATAACCACGTCACCTACATTTAGGCTAGGTTCAAAGCCGCCAGCAGATCCGGTATTGATCACGCAATCAGGCTCAAAGTTATCAATTAACAAGGTGGTTGCTACAGTCGCAGCCACCTTACCAATACCCGACTGCACCAGTGTTACCGTATGACCTGCAAGCTCTCCTGTATAAAAAGTAAAGCCGCCTTTAGTAAGCTGCTGTTTGTTTTGTATTGCTTCGCGAAGTATCGCAACTTCAGGCTCCATTGCGCCAATAATACCAATTTTCATGTTAAAAATTCCTATAAAAACTTGCATATTAGTATACCTGAGCAAGACACAAATGCGAGTTTCATTCTCAAGTTAACGGCATGAAAAAGCAGGCTTATAGCCTGCTTGATGTATTTGAGCGTGACTATATTTCGGCAAGTTGTGTTGAGTGAGCTTTGGCCTGAGATGGCGACAAGACAGCCGGTTTTTCAGTACGATTACGAGTACGAGTCGGAGTTTTGGTATTTTTGCCAAGCTTGAATAAAATAGCACTGCGCACTTCAGCTGTTTTATATCCGGCTTTAACTTTCATACGAATATGAGGGATCCCCGCGGATTCTAGCGCACCACTAACAAACCAATCTCGTTGGGCTTTATGGCCACCTTTATTCGCGTTATTAACTAAGTCCACTGCAGCCATTATCTTAAGTGTGTCTTTATCTACAAGCACATAATCAAGTTGTTTATTTTTTGCCTTTATTAGCGCCGCTCTGCGCGACTTATCTGAAAGGCCTGGTTTACATTCAATTAAATCAACTAGCTTTACTCGGCTAACGACTTTAAATCTATCACCTACGGCACGCTCTAATAAAGTGAGAAACGAAGCTTCAACGTTGCTAAAAACAGAATCTTTTTTATTAAATGGATAAGGGTTACCACCTGCGTCGGTGAATTTTGCTGCGACCACTGAAGCCACTACTACTAGCGCTAATATTGATAATAAAGCAAATTCCATAAAACACTCCACAACAACAATTTGACAATTTACATTTATTAAGCAAATTTCATGCCTGTTTAAGAGTGTTTATTTAATTTCTTTAAGCTTGGTAACCTTGTGGTAAACCTTTTACTGCATAAGCGACTGCATCATGTGCATGTAAAGACTCATAATGATTAATTTTTATGTAGTAGTCTTGATAATTCGATACTTCAAATAGTGCTTTGAGTTTTCTGGCTGCATCTTCACAAAACATCAAGTTTTGACCATTTAAACGTGCGAACTCTTGCTCATCCTCTCGCTTTACAGCTGCCTGCACAGGGGTTTTTAGCTCATGCTCAACACAATTAATAAGTGCTAAGATATCAAACTCTTGACTGTCACAGGCAAGCTTTACTTTGATATTGGCAATGCTACGTTGAGAGTGAGGTGTAGCCACAATACCTTCGGTACTGCCTAACCAGTTATGTATTTGTTCAAAATTAAGTTGTTGTTTGGCAAACTGCTCTGTAAAAGCTTGCTGAATAAGCTGCCGAGCTAATGCCGCAGAGCAAGGGCAGGTTGATGAATAAGTTACATCAACAGCTATTTCTAGTAAGAATTGATTGTCAATTAAGCTGGCAGTGATTGTCACTGGGTAGTTTTTCCAGCCTTGTTTGCCGCTTAACAACGAAGAGCGGCGAAGCGGCAGCTCAAAATGAAGTGCAACTTTTGCCGCATTACTCAAATCTTGATGACTGGTTACAAAACTCTCTAGAACAGCTTTGAGCGTACTCGGCGTTAGCGTTTGCTCACAAGATAAAGTATCTAATGACAAAAATAAACGCGACATATGGATGCCTTTAGCTTGTTCGTTTTGTAGGTTAACAAATGCATCCGCTTTTGCAGTGACGGTAATGTCGGATAACCCTTTACTAGAAAATAGTAGTGGTAGTTCAATATTTCCCATACCGACCCAATCTAAAGTTCCGGTTTGCAAGGCTTCTGCGGTATCAGCAATATCTGGCATTATGGTTTGCATCTAAACCCTCATGGTCACGACGATTAAAAGCGGGCATATTACACTATAATCCAATAGGTTGCCCCTTTAAGAATTGCTTTAAAATGATAAGAATAGAGAATTTGTGCATAAGTTATTACAGTTTGAGCTGCGCAGGTTTTAATAAAATGAATAATTAGCATCTTGGTATTGCTTGGGTATAATGTGCGGATAAATTGGGTATGTGGTGACTATGACAGAATCTTCTTTTGGCCCTTGGGCCCGTGTTTTAGCAAATTTAGTCAGTAAATATGGCGCAAAGCCAGCCAGCTTTATCTGCTATTTTTTTATCTTGCTAATTGCTCTTATTTTATCTTGTATGTTTTACTATGTTGCGCTTGGCGAAATAAAGATAGTAGATGTACTGGCTGTCATCTTTTTTTCAGCGGTGACCTCTCCAGTACTAATATCAATAATGATCCGTTCGATACATCAATTAGAAGACTCTAAAACCTATCTTGAGTCAGCCACACAACAAGAGAAACTGCTAAATCAAACGCTCAAAGATAATATTAATCGCCTTAATAACGAAATTGATGAACGTAAGATGGCATTGCACGCCAAGCACCGAGCAATTGAAGAGTTGCGAAAAGAAATCGCCGAACGCAAAAAAACACAACAGGAACTCGCGCAACAAGGTATGTTGTTACGCTCTATTGTAGACTCATCACCTGATTTATTTTATTACCGAGATGAAGAAGGTGTGTTTGCCGGCTGTAATAAAATGTTTGAGATGGTGATAGGCAAATCTAGCGAGCAGTTGATAGGACGTTCGGTGGAACAAATATACCCGCAAAATTACCTACCTGAGGTCCTCAGTACCGATACAGAAGTGTCTACTATGCATCAACCTGTAACCTTGGATGTTGAATACCCAGTAAACGATGAAAATCGCTGGTTTGAAATGCGCAAGCTACCATTCATTAATGATGATGGTAAATATATTGGGTTATTGGCTTTTGGCCGAGATATTACGAGTCGTAAAGAAGCTGAACAGGCACTAGAAACTGCTTATAAAGATAAAGGTAAGTTCATTGCTACTTTAAGTCATGAGTTGCGAACACCTTTGAATGGCATCGTTGGCCTAACGCGAATGCTGCTTGATACGGAGTTATCTCAACAGCAAAAAAGTTGGTGTAATACGATTTTTTCTAGCGCAGAAACGTTAGGGAATATTTTTAATGATATTATCGATCTCGATAAAATCGACCGAGAGCAATTAGATATTGCTACAGATAGTATTAATGTTTCTGATTTTATCAATGACGTTGTTAATTTTGCTGGTTTAATAGCAGATCAAAAAGGGCTAGATTTCACAATAAATCGTGTGGGAATGTTAGATATATACGCTTTATTAGACCCAACACGTTTGCGACAAGTGTTATGGAACCTAATCAACAACGCAGTTAAGTTTACTCACAAAGGAAGCGTTTTGCTTGAGTGCAAGCGCGAGAATAGAGAATCTGGAACTTGGCTTAATATTAGTATTAGCGACACGGGTGTTGGTATTCCTGCAGATCAACAAGAACGTATTTTTGACATGTATTATAAAGCTCCAGACTTAACCGGAACTAACGCCATTGGATCGGGCATTGGCCTTGCTGTTACCAAGGCATTGGTATTGGCAATGAAAGGTCACATTCGTGTAAGTAGTATTCAAGGTCAAGGAAGTCGTTTTGATGTAGAAGTTCCTTTGAATTTATGCAAAGCACCGAAACAACAAAGTTATGCGGGTCGTAGCCTCTATATTTTATTAGTGGAAGACGTTCCGTTAAATGCAGAAATAGCTACTAACTTGCTTGAACAGCGAGGTCATGAAGTTATTTGGGCAGAGACAGGTGAAGACGCGCTGTCAATGGTTGCCACAGAAGATGAGCTAGATTTAATTCTGCTTGATATGCAGTTACCGGATATCAATGGTGATCAAGTAGCTAAAGAAATCCGCGCCGATAGTCACTTTGATGACTTACCAATTGTTGCTCTAACCGCGAATGTTCGAAGTGCGGAGCAAGAATTAGCGGGAATAAGCATTCAAGGCGCATTGGCTAAGCCAATTAATACCACTCGATTGGATAAAATGTTGGCAGAGTTATTTGGTATTGATGCACAGCAGGCGAATGCGAAAGAATATCTAGACGCGATAACATTTAGTGAGCAGCAGCAACATGAACTTGATATAGAAACAATTACCGACTTTATGGATTCGATGGGTAGCGAAGCGTTTAAACGTAGTGTAATGCTATTTAAAACTCTTAACCCTAAGTATTGTTCAGAGCTGCGCCAGTCGCTTAATGATAAAGATATTGATGAATATGCATCGGTTGCTCATAAGCTTAAAGGTGCCGCAGGGTCCGTGGGGCTAGATCAAGTACAACTGCATACTAAAAAGATGGAGTTAGAAGCACATCAGGTCCAAAGTGCAGTACTGAGAGATTGGATTGAACAATTAGAAGCAAAGATTAGTGAAGGGATCGTGTTACTGGAGCAAGCGATTAATCTGTTGGTGATTAGTGATAAAGCTAAATAATATTAGTTTTTGGATAAGGGTTTTGAAATAATAAACATCGAATAACTTAATTAGTTACCACTCAATAATGATACTGCGGTCAATATTAAGACACTTTTATGCACTAACAGCTGGCTATTACAAGTAACAGTAACGCAGGTAGTGGGAAAGTTCGTTTATCCAGCCAGAACAAAATAAATAAGGGGCTTGAAGCCCCTTATTTCATAATTGCAAAACTCCCTGAAACCTTATGACAGTTAGCTATCAATTTTCCCTATAAAGCGATAGCCCTCACCATGAATGGTGCTGATCAGTTCAGATGTATTGTTGTCACTTTCAAAATGCTTACGAATACGACGAATTGTAACGTCAACCGTCCTGTCGTTAGCACGAAGCTCTCGGCCTGTCATGTGCTTAATCAACTGCTCACGACTAAAAATGCGACCTGGAGAGTCAAGCATCAGACGTAATGCTCTATATTCACCCTTAGGTAGGCGTTTAGCATCACCAGCAGGAGAAGTTAAACAGCGACTGTTTTCATCAAGCTCCCATCCGTTGAAGGTAATAACACCATTAGTATCAATAGAAGACTCTTCTGCAGATGACCCTGTACGAGAGATCAAGTTACGTGCACGAATAGTCAGCTCTCGAGGATTAAAAGGTTTTGTGATGTAATCATCAGCACCAATTTCTAAACCTAGAATGCGGTCGACATCGTTGTCACGACCGGTTAAGAAAATGAGTCCAATGTTTCTTTTTTGGCGTAATTCACGCGCTAAGATTAAGCCGTTTTTACCTGGAAGATTGATATCCATAACTACAAGATTGACGTCGTCATGCGCTGTCAGTTTATCATGCATGTCATCGCCATCAATGGCTTCAATTACTTTGTAACCTTCTGCTTCAAATAAGCTAACGAGGTTCAGGCGAGTTACGTCTTCATCCTCTACAATCAGAATGACTGGCGTTTGCATTATTAATTAACCTTTTCGGAATATATTATTTACATGAAATTCGGTACTATCTAATAAAACCG
Source organism: Pseudoalteromonas sp. SANK 73390 (assembly GCF_054966645.1). NCBI lineage: Bacteria > Pseudomonadati > Pseudomonadota > Gammaproteobacteria > Alteromonadales > Pseudoalteromonadaceae > Pseudoalteromonas > Pseudoalteromonas sp. SANK 73390. The sequence goes on along the minus strand of NZ_ARPN01000053.1, from coordinate 155,522 downwards.
AATATTTACGATTATAGGAGTATATCTAATTGTTAACAAGTAAAATTAATCAGGATGAAACTTAGAAACAGCAAGCAGTCTTGATAACACTTTAAAGTTATGTTGAGAAACTTGTTGCTTATTTATATACAGTCGAATTTTACTCCCCTCTTGGACTAATGAGGCAATCCCACCACTTTCAAGGAAATTTATACTTTCCCCTACAAACACTGTATCTAAAGGGTCTGCTTTAATCCAAACACTAAGTATATCATCTTCATTACTTTCATCAATGTATGTGATATCACATTGCCCTGAAAGTTCCTTTAAATTTTGAGGTTTTTCTATTAATAATATTTCTATGGGTAAACTTCTAATTTTTAAATTGCGGTTACCCGTTAATATTAAACCTGGACCATTATCAATATTTAAAAAACAAAACTTAGTTGATGTTTTTGTTTGTTGATTAGGGAATTCAATAAACTTTGCCATTTGGTATAAAAAAGCAGAGCGTACTTGGTCGGGTGATTTTGCGTTGCACAGTATCGGAAAAGCAAACAATATTAATAACAACAGCCTCATTAGTTAACCTCACCTAGTGGTAAAGTTAAAATAAATCGAGCACCATCTTTATAGGTTTCATCAAGGGAAATGTTACCGTGCAATGCTTGTGTTATTAGGTTATAAACTAAGTGCATACCTAAACCACTGCCACCTTCTCCGCGCCGAGTGGTGACAAACGGGTCAAAAATACGTTTTTTTATTACACTGGATACACCACAGCCATTATCGCTGTAATTTATATTTAACTGGTTATTTTCTTGTTTTATTTTTATATATATTTCATTGCCTTGTGGATCACTAAAACCATGCAATAAAGAGTTAGATATTAGTTGCTCAAAAATCTGCTGTAGTGGCCCAGCTTTACTGCTGATCACCAAGTCGTCCGCACAATCAATACTAATTTTAGGGGTTTTACTAGCCAACTCTGGCTTCATAGCTCTAATTATATTGTCTAAAAGCACCGCTAAATTCACGTCCGAACTGAGTTCTAAATCTTGACTTACAGCAACACGCTTAAAGCTCGATATTAAGTCTGCGGCACGATTTAAATTACGATAGATTAAGTCTAAGTTTTCAATCCCATCACTAATAAAACGCTCTAATTGCTTAGACGTTAAGCTTTTTTGTTCAAAGGCGCTTTTAATATCTGCTAGTTTGTCTCGTAGCAACGTAGAGCCTGTAACACCTAAGCCAATGGGTGTATTAACTTCATGGGCAACGCCTGCAACCATCTGCCCCAAAGAGGCCATCTTTTCATTTTCGACAATTTGATTTTGATATTGATGCATTCGCTCAAGTGTATTGAGTAACTCTTGGTTGGCTTCGCGCAGGGCGATGGTGCGTTGGTTAACCTTTTCCTCTAAGCTTTGGTTGAGCTTTTTAATTTCTAATTTATCGGCTTGGTGCCGCTCAATTTGGTTTTGTGTACGAGTAAGCATGACGTTTAAGCTGCTCGCCAAGATATTAATTTCTTCTATGTGACTACCAGATGCTCTCGTGCTGTAATTGTGATTTTTAGAAACATCTTGTAATAAGATTGACAGTTCTTCTATAGGTCGAGCTATTCTACGTTGAATGCCTCTTGCAACGAGTAAAACGAGCAGTAAAACAATGAGAGTTAATGAGATGTCGACAAGTATTTTGGTATTGATGTATTCATTTAAACGCTCTAATCCGCCACGAATATATACATATCCTTCCACTTTGTCCTCATAGATTACTGGTTTAATGAGCTCTATGTAGTCAGCTGTGATCCTTGGCACCTTTAGCTCTTCAATGCTATTGACTTTTAACGGAACTGGCGGCGTTTTGGAGGCATTATAACTGGTAAAAAATACGGGTTTGTTGGTTACATCATCAATGTCATAAATATGTATATTTTTAACTAAATCAACGGCTTTAAATGATTTTAGACGTTTTTCTTCTGTTTTTCTATCCTCAAAAATTAATGTTATTTGTGCATTAAAAGAAACAATTTCAGCGATCATATCAAGTTTATTGATAATGAGTAGGCGCTGCTCTTTTATGTCTAAATAGGTTGAGATCGAAATTGACAGCGACAGGCATAGGGCTGTAACTAGCATTACTGCGCTAATTAACACTTTCCGTATACTGGTTTTTGAAGCCTGTTTTGTCATTATTAGCCTTTATTCAGCCAGTGACCAAATACTTTATCTGCTCTACTTATGGTAACTTAAGAAGCAACCGAAGGCGCGCAAGTTACTCAATTTACTTTATTTGGCGCTAAAAAGAGTTGAATATTATGAACTATATTCTAGTGTAGCAAACAGATTGGATAAAATAACAAAAAAATCCCTGATTTTGCATGTTATTTTATCCAACAAGCGCCTAAAAAAACGATTTCACGGCGCTGAACTGATTACTTGCTTGCTTGATAGACAGTAAATTTGGTGTTTTTTGCTAGGACAGTAAACTTACCGAATTGTTGTTCCAAAATAGGTGGGTACTTTAAAAAGTTATTAGCAACAATCTGTACTTGAGCGTTGGGCTTTAAAAAGCCTTTTGCTTGCTCTAAGAACCGCTCAGCGATACCGTAGTCAGTAGCAATGCCGGTGTGAAATGGTGGGTTACTTATAATGAGGTGATACTGACCGCTAACTTCATTCATACCATCACTTAAAATACATTCAGCTGTTAAGTTGTTCAATGTAAGTGTTTGTTGTGTTGCATAAAGAGCGAGTGCATTAACATCTAAACAAGATAGTTTCAGTTCTGACTGTTGTGTACCAACAAATGTGGCGATGATACCTGCACCACAACCGAAATCTAAGATTTTACCTTTGTAAGGCACTGGTATATTTTCAAGTAATAGTCGTGTGCCAACATCAAGTTTACCGTGGTTGAATACACCCGGTAAGCTTACAGCTGTAAACTCTTGCTCAGCCACTTTGACTGTAAACAGGCTTTGGTAGCGTTTTATATCGAAACTTTCAAACGGCTCAAGTTCAGAAAACTCATATAATACACAATGCTTTGCGCTATCTAATTTATAAAATTGTTCCGCAAACGGTTTTAATTGTTTTTCTACTGATTTAACACCACCTTTATTATCCCCCACAACCAATAGCCGTGTATTGTTGTTTGCGATTGAGCGGATGTTATCAAGCATCATTAATGCTTCAGGCTTAGACTTTGGATAGTAGTAAATAATTAAATCAAGTGATTCAAGAGAGGGGAGTTTGCAGTCGACAAAACTGTGTACATCTGGGTATTTGCTTGAGTCGTTATGATCAGCAACATTATAGCTAAATGCATTAATGGTTGCATTAGGGTTAAGCTGACTTAATTGTGACAAAAAGCCATCACGGTTGGTATTGATGACTAAAATATTGCTGCCACTGAGTTCTTCTTCATTACGAAGTAGTAATAGGCTTGGATTAGATAACTTACTCATAATTACTCATTATTAAGAGCCTTTAAAGACCCTTGAACAGTTTTATACCAATTGCATTTAATAAATTGTCAACTATTGCGGCAGATAACTGGCTTAGTAACAAGGCAAAAATTTCGATATGCATTATTCTACATGAATAATTTTTAACGCCGTTAATGAGCTATTTAGTCCACTAGAATGATCAATGTATTAAGAAAATTTGTTTTATTTGTGTTTAGGCTTACTGAGTGCGCTTAAACATTAGATCCCAAACGCCATGACCAAGACGGTGGCCGCGTTGCTCAAATTTCGTGAGTGGGCGGTTATCGGGTCGCGGTACAAAATCGTTAGCTTCAGAGATGTTTTTATAGCCGGGCGCTGCTTGCATCAGGTCAAGCATATGCTCCGCGTAGTTTTCCCAATCAGTAGCCATATGGAAAACACCACCAATTTTTAGTTTGCTACGCAAGCTTTCTACAAACTCAAGTTGTACGATACGACGCTTATGATGACGCTTTTTATGCCATGGATCAGGGAAAAACAATTGCATTGTTGTTAGGCTGCCATCGGCAATGCAATCAGCCAGCACTTCTACGGCATCATGCTCAAATACACGCAGATTAGTGACTTGTTGTTCATCCGCTTCCATTAAGCAGGCACCTACACCTGGGCGGTGAACTTCAATACCGATAAAATTAAGCTCCGGCGCATTTTTTGCCATTTCGACTAAAGATTTCCCCATGCCAAAGCCAATCTCTAGCACCACACCGTTGTCATTTCCAAAAATTTGAGAAAAATCGAGCATACCTTGGCTGTGCTCTAACCCCATAGCAGGCCAGCATTTATCAATAGCAGCTTGTTGACCTTTGGTTAAACGACCTTCACGCTTAACAAAGCTACGCACTTTACGAATATATTTACCTTCTTGCTCAGCTTGCGCTAGCGTGGTTTTACTCGATTCATTCATAATCAATTCTTCGGTGTAAAAAACGGGCGCATATTATCCCTATTCGAGGACATAAGTACAATAGCTTGACTGTTTTTAAAAGCACCATACACTGGCGAGCTATAAAAATGTTTAAAAATAGTGTGTTTAATGCAGGTATCTAGTGAACAAGCAAAGTGGTTTGCCGAGCAGGTCGTTAATTGGTATCACCTACATGGTCGAAAAACGTTACCTTGGCAATTAGAGAAAACGCCTTATAAAGTGTGGGTCTCTGAGGTCATGCTACAGCAGACTCAGGTAATTACTGTGATCCCATATTTTGAGCGTTTTATGGCGCGCTTTCCAACTGTCGACGCGTTAGCTAAGGCTCCAGAGGACGAAGTACTTCACCATTGGACGGGGTTAGGATATTACGCTAGGGCTCGAAATCTTCATAAAACAGCAAAAATCGTGAGCAATGAGTATAAAGGAGAATTTCCACAGTCACTTGAGCAAATGATGGCATTACCCGGGATAGGGCGCTCTACCGCAGGTGCTATATTATCCTTGGCGCTTGGTCAGCATCACCCCATTTTAGACGGCAATGTAAAGCGTGTGCTAGCTCGCTTTTTTATGGTGCAAGGGTGGTACGGTGTGAAAAAAGTTGAAAACCAGCTTTGGGCACTCAGTGATGCAATTACACCAACAAGTAATGTTACAGAGTTTAACCAAGCGATGATGGATTTAGGTTCAAGCACTTGCTCTCGTAGCAATTTTGACTGCGAAGCTTGTCCATTGATGAGTCAGTGCTTGGCGTTTAAACATGAGCAGGTTAAAGCCTATCCTAACTCTAAACCAAAAAAAGAAAAGCCTAAGAAGCAGGCGTATCATTTAATTGTAAATACGCATAACAAAGTACTTATGGAAAAAAGGCCTAGTTCAGGCATTTGGGGCGGGCTGTTTGGTTTTTTTGAGTTTCAATCATTTGAAGACGTAGAGCAGTTTGTTGCTCAGCAAGGATTTAAAGGCCAGATAAAGTCATTAGAGTCGTTTGTTCATATATTTACTCATTTTGAGTTAACGATTCACCCGCAAGTACTCAAGCTAGACAATATTCCTGATTTTGCTCATGAACAGCCAATTATTTGGTATGATGTAGAGCAGCACCCTGAGGTAGGGCTTGCTGCGCCAACCAAAAAGTTGGTTAAAGTCCTCAGCACAATGAGTTAGACTAGTTAATCTCAGTTTTGGATAAGCGAACTTGCCCAATAAAGCTATTTTGCCCACTATCTGCGTTGCTTTTATTTTTAATAGCCAGCTATTGCTACATAAAAGCACCTTGATATTGAACAAAATATCATCATTGGATGATAAGTAATGTGAGTTATTACATATTTACTATTTCAATACTCTAATCCAAATCTGAGGTTAATTATATTCTTCTTCAATTTAATTTGGAAAACGTTATGGCACGTACTGTATTTTGTCAAAAGCTACAAAAAGAAGCACCCGGTTTGGACTTTCAATTATACCCTGGTGAGGTGGGTGAGAAGATTTTCAACAATATTTCAAAAGAAGCTTGGCAGCAGTGGCAGCATAAACAAACTATGCTAATTAATGAAAAGCACCTCAATATGATGGATCCTGAGCACCGGACATTGTTAGAAGAACAAATGGTGGGCTTTTTGTTTGAAGGCAAAGAAGTTGAAATTGAAGGTTATCGCCCACCAGATAAAAAGTAAGTTAAAAACTAAAAAGCCGCAAATGCGGTTTTTTAGTTTTTAATACAAATACGAGTGTTTAATGATCTCGAGCAACTGATAATTCGGCGAGCGTAACGAGTGCGGTTTTGTATGGCGAGTCAGCCAAAACAGTCAAGTAATCGATGGCTTTTTGTGCTTCATTTTTCGCCTTTGCCATTGTAAATTCCAGCGCATTAGTTTGTTCTAAGGTCGCTAGAATATCGTTAAGGTAAGCCATACCATTACCTGTTTCTATAGCTTCACGTATTTGCTCAACTTGCTGTTTGCTGCCATGTTGCATTGCATATATCAGTGGTAATGTAGGTTTACCTTCGGCTAAGTCATCACCTAAGTTTTTACCCATTTGTTGCGCATTAGCACTGTAATCTAAGACATCATCTACCAGTTGAAACGCTGTACCTAGGTGCATTCCGTAAAGTTTTAGAGCCTCTTGTACTGCTTCTGATTGCTTAAGCACCACAGCAGGTAACATTGTTGCCGCTTCAAAGAGCTTGGCGGTTTTGCTGTAGATAACTTGCATATAACTTTGCTCTGTCGTGTCAGGGTCATTGCAGTTCATCAGTTGCAACACTTCACCTTCTGCTATCACATTAGTGGCGTCAGCAAGAATTTGCATAACTTGCATATTGTTAAGGCCAACCATTAACTGGAATGAGCGAGTATAAATAAAGTCGCCAACCAATACGCTTGCTGCGTTGCCAAATTCGGCATTAGCAGTTGGCTCACCACGACGAAGTGCAGATTCATCTACCACGTCATCATGTAGCAATGTTGCTGTGTGGATAAATTCTACAATGGTCGCCAAAGTGATATGTTGGTCATCAGAGCACGCTAGCGCTTTAGCAGTTAGTAGAGTGAGCATTGGGCGAATGCGCTTACCGCCGCTATTAACAATATACAGGCCAAGTTGATTAATTAAAGCAACTTCAGATTGCATTTGCGCATGAATAAGTTGATTGACGTTAAGCATGTCAGGTTCGATTAACGTCTGGATAGTTTTGATATCCATTGTGCTCCAAGCCAAAAATAAATTTACGATATACAGCGCGAGTGTACTACAAAATTCTAACTAGCTCGATATTTTGTCCTGATCTGGCCGAAAAAATAACTTATACCCGATATGTTGTTGATTATTTAGGCTGCTTGTTTATTGGTTCATATGCTTTTGCAAGTGGTCTTAAAAGTGTAAAAAAGCGCTTTGGTTTGGTGGTGTTTTTGGATAGACTAACAAAAAATAATGATTCGCCCTCAAAGCTGTCACTTTTTATTCATTTTCTACAAAAATAAGGTTGCTTGTATTTAAGCATTAGCGTAAACTTCGCGCCCTATTGAAGAATATTAAGTTGCGTCGATTTGAGGGCGCACAGACGGAGTTAATTATGTACGCGGTTTTCCAAAGTGGTGGTAAACAGCACCGTGTGACTGAAGGTCAAACAATTCGTCTAGAGAAATTAGACGTTGAAACTGGTGCAGCAGTTGAATTTGATTCAGTACTTCTAGTTGCTGATGGTGAGAAAATCGAGATCGGTGCACCGTTCGTAAACGGTGGCAAGATAACAGCTGAGGTTGTTTCACATGGTCGCGGTGAGAAGATTAAGGTCGTTAAGTTTAGACGTCGTAAGCATTCTCGTAAGCAGATGGGCCATCGTCAATGGTTCACTGAAGTTAAAATCACTGGCATTAGCGCTTAATTTAGAGGTACAGAAAGATGGCACATAAGAAGGCAGCTGGTAGTACTCGTAACGGTCGCGATTCAGAAAGTAAACGCTTAGGTGTTAAACGTTTTGGTGGCGAATCAGTGTTAGCGGGTAACATCATCGTTCGTCAACGTGGTACTAAGTTCCACGCTGGCACTAACGCAGGTATCGGTAAAGACCATACAATTTTTGCAAAATCAGACGGTAAAGTTGTTTTTGAGCAAAAAGGTCCTTTAAACCGTAAATACGTTAGCATCGTTGCTGAGTAATCGGTCAAAGATTTAAAAAACCCCGCTACGGCGGGGTTTTTTGTTTGTCTAAAGTAAAACTTATCAGCTTAAGCAGGTTTTTATTACTTGATGTAATAATGATTCATGCTTTATTGGTAAAGGTATTATACTTCGGTATTAGAACCCCCCAGTCAAAAGAGAGTAACCATGAAGTTTGTCGATGAAGTTGAAATTCGCGCAGAAGCGGGCGATGGCGGGAGTGGCATTGTGTCATTTCGTCGTGAGAAATATGTCCCTGATGGTGGCCCTGATGGCGGCGATGGTGGGGATGGTGGTAGCGTATATTTAATTGCTGATGAAAATTGGAATACGCTAATTGATTATCAATTTGAGCGTTTTCACCGTGCTGAACGTGGTACTAATGGCCAGTCAAGAAATTGTACGGGTAAAAAAGGTAATGATTTATACATGAAGGTGCCAGTAGGCACACGTGTAAGCGACGTTGATACCGAAGAGTCTTTGGGGGACTTAACGCAAAATGGGCAAAAGCTCTTGGTTGCTAAAGGTGGCTTTCATGGTCTGGGCAATGCGCGTTTTAAATCAAGTGTAAACCGAGCGCCACGCCAAAAAACATTGGGTACACCTGGTGAAGTACGCAACTTAAAACTAGAACTAATGCTGTTAGCTGATGTTGGTTTGTTAGGGCTACCAAATGCGGGTAAGTCTACTTTTATTCGTAGTGTGTCAGCTGCTAAACCAAAAGTTGCTGATTATCCGTTTACAACGCTTATTCCAAATTTAGGTGTAGTTAGACCTGAAGCAAGTAAGTCTTTTGTTATTGCAGATATTCCAGGTTTGATTGAAGGTGCATCAGAAGGTGCCGGATTAGGTATTCGCTTCTTAAAGCATTTAGAGCGTTGTCGAGTATTATTACACATTATTGACGTTATGCCTGTGGATGGGACTGATCCAGTTGATAATGCATTCTCTATTATCAATGAACTTCACCAATATAGCCCAAAACTAGCAGAAAAGCCGCGCTGGTTGATCTTAAATAAGATTGATCTATTGCCACAAGAGGAAGTAGATTCAATTTGTGAGCGTATTGCTAATGAATTAGATGCGCAGCAGGTGTATCGTATTTCGGCTATTAATAAACTCAATACGCAAGCGCTGTGTTACGACATTATGACATTACTTGAAAGTATGCCAAAAGATAAGTTTGAAGCAGAAGCCGAGCAAGAGGAAGTTGAATTTAAGTGGGATACTTACCACCGTAAAGCAACTAAAGATGCCAGTGATGATGACTGGGACGAAGATTGGGATGACGACGATTATGATGTTGAAGTTATCTACGAGAGATAAGTATACTTACGTTTATAAATAAGGGCTGTTTGGCCCTTTTTTAATACTAAATTATTAATGAGGTTTGATGTGATAGTTTCCATGATAGCGGCGATGGCAAACAACCGGATTATTGGTCAAGATAACCAAATGCCATGGCATTTACCTGCAGATTTACAGCATTTTAAAAGAGTGACTTTGCACAAGCCTGTTGTTATGGGAAGAAAGACATTTGAATCAATAGGGCGCCCATTGCCGGGCAGACGTAATGTTGTGATCACTCGAAATGCTAACTATCAAGCACCGGGAATTGAAGTGGTAAATTCTCCAGATGCAGCATTGGCGCTTCTTAGCGATGTGCAAGAGGTTATGATTATTGGTGGTGGTCATATATATGAACAGTGCTTACCTTTGTGCGACCGCTTATATCTGACGTTTATAGACCTAGAAGTGGTAGGGGATACTTGCTTTCCTGATTACACAAAATCTGCACATTGGCAGGTAACTGAAGAGCAGCTTTGTGATGCCGATGAAAAAAACCTACATAGCTATAAGTTCGTAACTTTGAACAAAAAAGTATGAGTTTATTGCTAAATTTTGTGCAACTTGTTACAATTACACTCGTTTTGGGGTACGAATAAAGTATTAGAGGGTGTTTGAAATGAAATTATCGACTGTGCTTGTGTCAGTTTCTTTGTGTGTGGCTTCTTTATCATTTAGCCATCAGGCAAATGCGAGCGAGCAATTAGCAATATCACTGTGTGAATATATTGCAGCAGATGACAAAAGTAGCTTACGTAAAAAGCTGAAAAGTTCACGTGTTAAAATCCGTAATATTTTTGATGCTGTTTTGTGTAACGGCAACAATATGCTTCGCCATGCAATTGTAAATAACGCAGCTGATGCGGGCGAGTATATCGTTAAAAACTTACCAAAAAGTACTCTAGCTGATGGCGCTGAAATAGCGTGGGCAGAAGGTAATGGCCACAGTGGTTCGCCTCTTATCGCTGTAATTAAAGACAGAGCAGGTCTTTAATAATTTAAAGAATTAACGTCTAGTTGTGTGCAACTAATTAGACGACCAAGAAAAGCCTCACTTAAGTGGGGTTTTTTTGTGCCTGTTTATTCTGCATGGCGTACTTTTTTACGCAAAGAGTGAGTAATTTAGCTCGTTATAATGAGTAATGTTTTAATAAAATTAGAGTTTATTATTTTAAAACTCTTATCCTAACTTGAGGTTAAATAGGTGTGGCTAAAAGGTATATCAAAAGAAGAGATGTTCCCCAGCGGCGCGGATGCGGATGTCAGCCCTTGAACCCTAAGGTTCAAGGCGGAACGCAACAACTCACCGTAGGCTTCTCGGTACATGCCAAGCATGCTCAGTAGCAAGTAAACTACATTCCTAAATAAAGTTTATCGGCTCAGGGACTTAATCTACTGTCCTACGAGCTAGGGAACACCTTTAGTATATAAAACATCGAGGCAAGTCGAAACCATAAAACGCAAATAGTTGTGTGTTTGCTGAGTTTTTATGCTTTGCTGCTATTTTAATAATCAGAGTGCTTGAATTTTAGTCCATAGGATACAATTGCTTGGAGTTGCTATACTTGCAGTGTTAGCATTAAGTGACTGTACGCGAAAAAAAGTTGATCAGATGAGCGAATTAAACGACTACACGCAAGCACAATTGTTGCTTGAAAAACACGATATTTTTGTTGCCCCAGCTGAAGTACATGGTGCCATCAGTGGTTTGTTGGCATGTGGTTTAAATATTGAAGAAAAAGAATATTTAGGGTTACTGAGCGATGTATTCAACGAAGGTCAGAACTTTAGCGAAGCGCTAAAACAGTTTTTTGCTCGTATGTACAAGCATGTGGTTGAGCATTTTAGCGACTCTGAATTTCACTTTGAACTATTTTTACCCTCTGAAGATGAGTCATTACTTGATCAAGCTAATGCATTAGTGGCTTGGGTGTCAGGCTTTTTGCTTGGTTTTGGGCTCAAGCAAAAAGACTATGGCAAGTTATCAAATGATGTTAAAGAAGTGATAGGAGACTTTACTGAAATAACGAAGCTTGATAGTCACTTTGATGAAACTGAAGAGGACCAGCAAGCCTTGCATGAGATCATTGAATATATTCGTGTATCGGCCATGTTGTGTTTTGCTGAAATGGGCAAAGACCCTGCAACAACTTCTAAGACGATACACTAATGATTGAACAAAAAGAGTTTTTAAAGCGCAGAACACACCTTTTATCACAGCTAGATAAAAACTCTGTGGCAGTCATTCCCGCTGCTGTGGAGCTAACTCGTAGCCGAGATACTGAGTTTCCATTTCGCCAAGACAGTGACTTTTTTTATTTAACGGGTTTTAACGAACCAGACGCAATACTAGTACTTTGCAAAGACAAAAGTGAGCAACTGGTCTCACATTTATTTTGTCGAAGCAAAGACAAAATTGCGGAAATTTGGCATGGTCGCCGCGTGGGTTATGAGCAAGCCAAAAAGCAATATTTGTTTGACAATACTTACCCACTTAGCGAACTTGATGAGAAGTTGCAGGAGTTAGTTAATAGTAAGCGTGTTCTGTATTTTGGGCAGGGAACTTATAGTGCCTTTGACGATAAAGTATGGAGTTTACTAAATACGCTACGTAGTGCACCTAAAAGAGGTTTTCGCGCGCCAGAAATAATCAAAGATATCCGCCCGTTGATTCATGAAATGAGGTTATTTAAATCTGAGCCGGAAGTTGCGGTGATGCGCAAAGCAGCGCAAATCAGTTGCGAAGGGCATAAAAGAGCAATGCGCTTTGCCAAAGCAGGAGTAACTGAGTATCAACTAGAGGCTGAATTACATCATCATTATGCTATGAATGGTGCGCGTCACCCAGCTTATGGCACAATTGTAGGTTCGGGAAATAATGCCAATATTTTGCATTACACCGAAAATAGTGACGTGCTTAAAAACGGTGACTTGATACTAATTGATTCAGGCTGTGAGTTAGAAGGGTATGCAGCTGATATTACCCGCACATTTCCGGTTTCAGGAAAATACACCGAACCTCAAAAGCAAGTGTATGAACTGGTATTAAAAGCGCAGCAGGCAGCTTTTGCACAAGTAAAGCCGGGTAGTACTTTGGTCAAAGCAAATTACGCAGCTATGAAGGTAATGACGACAGGTTTGATCCAACTCGGTATTTTAGCCGGTGATGTTGATACACTTCTAGATAACCAAGCATGCAAAGCATTTTATATGCATGGTCTTGGGCATTGGCTAGGTCTTGATGTACATGATGTGGGTGAGTACAAACTTGACGAAGCAGACAGGCCGTTTGAACCCGGTATGGTGTTAACCATTGAGCCCGGTTTATATTTTGATGAAGATGCTCAAATACCAGAACAATTCAAAGGTATAGGTATTCGCATTGAAGATGACTTACTCATTACTGAAGATGGCTTCGAAAATCTTACTGCTGCGGTGCCTAAATCAATCGCAGACATAGAAGCGCTCATGCAACGCTAGGAGAAAAGGTTGCAACAATTCGATATCCTAATTGTGGGTGGTGGCATGGCTGGTGCTACTGCTGCACTGGCAATAAGCAAGCTTAATGCAGATTACAAAGTTGGGGTTGTTGAAGCTTTCGCGCCCAAAGACAACGTCCATCCAAGTTTTGATGATAGGAGCATAGCATTTGCCCAACAGTCGGTTGTTTATTTACAAAGTTTAGGGCTGTTTAAGTCAAGCTGGACATACGCGCAGGCAATAAAACAAGTCAATGTATCTGACAGGGGCCACTTTGGTAAAACCCAAATAAACCATGATGACTACCAATGTGATGCATTGGGTTATGTGGTTGAAGTGAATCCATATGGTGCTTTTTTACATCAGCAGCTTAATAGCGCAGGCGTGACCTTATTTTGTCCAGCTAGCGTGACTGAGCTAAAGCAGTGTGATACTCAGGTTGAGATAACACTTAGCGATGCTCAACAGCTGAGCGCTAAATTGTTGATAATAGCCGATGGGGCGCAGTCTCCTACCCGCACTTTACTTAAATTTGACTTTAGCAGTGTTGTATATGAGCAAGGTGCGCTCATTGCGAATATTCAAGTTCAAGGTGGGCATAATGGTAAAGCGTTTGAGCGTTTTACTGAGCACGGTCCTATGGCTTTATTACCAATGAGTGATGATAGATATTCGCTGGTTTGGTGTATGAATAACACACAGTTAGAGCCGTACCTGCAAATGGCTCCTGAGCAATTTGTAGCCCAGTTACAGCAAGCATTTGGCTATCGAGCTGGCTTATTTACACATGTTGGAATGAGAAGTAGCTACCCTTTGATGTTTGGGCGTGTTGATAAAGTCGTAAGCCATCGTTGCTTGCTAATTGGTAATGCTGCACATGCCATTCACCCTATTGCAGGACAAGGTTTTAATTTGGGGTTGCGTGATATTCAATGCTTGGTGACGGTGTTAGCCAATACAGACAAGCAAGAATTGGGTAACTACCATTTTACGCGCAGCTATGAGCTATCTCGTGAGCAAGATATTAATATGGTAATGACTCTTACAGACTCATTGGTGCGTTTATTTTCTAACTCTTCGCGCTTAGTCGCATTAGGGCGAAGCTGTGGTTTATTTGCTATGGCACTATCTACTCGTTTAAAAGCGCCGCTAGCTAAACAGTTAATGGGCCATGTGCTCAAAGGAAATATTAAATGAAGCAAGTTCAAGTTTGTATTGTAGGTGGTGGGGCGGTAGGCTTAACACTTGCTTTAGGCCTTGCTAAAGCTAATATCAGTGTGCAAGTTATAGATAGTAATTCACAACCTAGAGCACTGGCAGAAACTTATGCAAATCGAGTCAGTGCAATTAGTTTAGCCAGTCAAACTTTGTTTGAGCGCTTAGCTGTGTGGCAAGATATTATTGAGATGCGTGTAGCACCTTATACGCATATGGATGTACGAGACCAAGATAGCTTTGGAAAAATAGCGTTTAATAGCCAAGAGCTCGACTTGCCTGAGTTAGGCCATATTATTGAAAATGACGCTATCCGCTTTGCGCTTTTTAATAAGCTTTCTCAATTTAGCAATGTGACCATGGCGTTTAATACGAGTTATCAAAGTATTCACCAAACGGATACGGATGTTTTAGTAACACTTGAGTCGGGTGAGCCGATTATGGCTAAATTATTGGTAGCTGCAGATGGGGCAAATTCAGCTATTCGTCAGCAGTTTAAAATGCCTCTGACTTTTTGGGACTATGATCATCATGCTATTGTGGCTACTGTGAAAACGCAATTATTTCATGAGTTTACAGCGAGACAGGTTTTTTTGCCGACAGGACCTCTGGCGTTTTTACCGCTGTCAGATGAGCATCACCACTCAATTGTTTGGTCTACGTCACCAAATGAAGCCGCGCGACTGATGGCGTTATCAAAAAACGAATTTAATAAAGCGCTTAACGTTGCAATTGATGGTCAATGCGGATTGTGTGAAGTGGCAGATGATAGAGCTGTATTTCCACTTAGAATGCGTTATGCAAAGCAGTGGTTAAATAACAAGGTAGTGCTAATGGGCGATGCCGCGCATACTATTCATCCACTTGCGGGCCTTGGTATGAACTTAGGGCTAAAAGATGCGGCCCTTTTGATTGACTTACTAAGTGATGAAAAAAATAAAGAGTTTGCTAGTCATAGAGTATTAAGAGAGTACGAACGCACTCGTAAGCTTGATGCACAAAAGCATATTGCTATGATGCAAGGCCTCAAAGAGTTGTTTGAAGGTGCTCATCCTTTGAAAAAGTTGGTACGCGGGGTTGGCTTGAGTTTGGTTGATAATCTTGGACCAATTAAGCACCTTTTTGTCAAAGAGGCTGTTGGCAAGTAGGCAGTTATTTGGAACAGGTCCTGACCTTCGTCAGGATGACAGCGAAAAGACTTGGGCTTCGAGTTGTTGTAGATTTACCGTTACCCAGAATTACATGAACTACATGAACTACATTAACTGTCACCCTGAACTACTACATACCTTGTCACCCTGAACTTGTTTCAGGGCCTAGGTGATATAAGCGTCTAACTTTGGTAAAGGTGAAAAACAATGATGAACCCGAGTATTCAGCCTAGCCGCAAAGCAATAAACTCTGCTAATTTATCTACTGCATGCACTGACTCAGCTGAGTTTTTAATTAAACAAATGCCTATTTGCCCAAGCTCGGGTAAATGTGCTGTGTGGCTTTGATAATTTAGCTCACTGGGTACTGTGCTTTTTGCTAATACAGTGATCCCCAACCCTTCCTTGAGAGCAGCAATTAAACCGGTTAAGTCGGCATTACTATAAATAATACGGTGTTTTATACCGGCTTGTTGCAGTGCTTCAATTGCTCGGCGACGATAAATGCATCCCTCAGGTGCGGTAACAAGTGTTACTTGTTGTGTACTTGCTTTTGACAAGTCGCCCACCCATACCAGTTGATCTTGCATAAATATGGGATAATGGGCAGAGTCCAACTGCTCATTGAGTGCCAGTACTAAGTCAAATTGGTCTTGTCTTGAACTTGACAGCAAGTGTTTACTCAGTCGAGACTTTACCTCCAGCGATACATCAGGATATAAAGACACAAAGTCGCCAATAATTGATGGCAATATGCGTGCCGCAAACTCGCTGGGTATACCTAAGCGTACTTTTCCTGTTACGCTTTCAGAGGTGAACTGCTGAATTATGGCATCGTTTTGTTGCAGCATTTGTTTAGCGAGGGGCAATAACAATTCACCATATTGGTTTAGTACTTGCCGTTGACCCTGCTTTTTAAACAGTTTGCAATTGAGCATCTCTTCCAAGCGTTTTATTTGTAGCGACACGGCAGGCTGTGACAAGCCAAGCAGCTCACCCGCTTTTGCAAAGCCACCTACGTCGACTACAGTGACTAGGGTGCGTAAACCATCAATCGATAAGTTCTTCATATTAATAAATACTATTTAACAAAGCTAATTACATAAGCATTATTTATCAATGGATAAATAATTACAATTTGTTGTTGGCTTTTATGGTTAATATACTGCTCACCAATCAAGTTTTAATTAAGGTGTCATTATGACATTTGCTCCGACCATGTTTGCAAAACATCGCCAAGGCATTACACCTGCTATTAATAGCATGGCGGCGACACACAATCTGACCGTGTTAGATTTTAGCGGTTTTGAAGCAACCCCTTTTTTAAGTCAACAAATGGGTTTAAACCTTAATAAGTTAATGGCACCGGGCCTTGGCATTCAAGGTAAGCTTGATGACGGCCAACTCTACAGCGTGTATTATTTTAGTGAAACCGCTTACCGTTTTGTAGTAGATAGTGGTGCGGTGGCAATTTTAAAGCAGTTTGTAGCCAAGCATGTTGATGATTATGACATAGAGTTGGTGGTGCGAGATGATTTAGCCATTACCACTTTGTCGGGCCAGCTCGCATTTGATACGATTGTTTCTAGTTTTGAGCTTACACCTGGCTTAAGGCTCTCTGACGAACTTGTTTGCTATGGCAGGCAAAGTGGTGAAGTATTCGTAACCTCTGTATTAGAGCAAGGTGAGCAACGTTATCAGCTAATTGCACAATTGCCAACGCTTAATAAATGGCAAACGACATTGCAAGCACAAGGCTTTAACCTAAACTAGAACAAACCAACAAGGGCACTCATTATTTGAGCGCCCTTGTTGCTATTGAATTAACCCCACCTCGTTTGAGGCAAAGTTCAGCAAGGTTGCTTGTTGATAATTTTAAAGTGAAGGACTGATATGACTTCTAAAACAGTGTTACATGCTAAGCACCTTGAAGCTGGCGCGAAAATGGTGGACTTTCATGGTTGGGAAATGCCAATCAATTATGGTTCACAAATTGAAGAGCACAACGCGGTGCGCACCGATGCTGGTATGTTTGATGTTTCTCATATGACCATTGTTGATGTTATAGGCGACGATGCAAAAGCGTTTTTGCGTAAGCTTGTAGCCAATGATGTTGCTAAGTTAACAAAGCCGGGTAAAGCACTTTACACAGGTATGCTTAATGAGCAAGGTGGTGTGATTGACGACTTGATCATCTACTTCTTCACTGAAACAAACTATCGCCTAGTTGTTAATTCAGCAACGCGTGAAAAAGACTTAGCACACATTGCAAGTGTTTCTGCAGGTTTTGCGGTTGAAGTAACAGAGCGTCCTGAATACGCAATGATTGCTGTGCAAGGCCCAAATGCTAAAGCTAAAACAGCAAGTATTCTTGATGATGCGCAAAATGCAGAAGTTGAAGGTATGAAGCCATTTTTTGGTGTGCAAGCGGGCGATTTATTTATTGCCACAACGGGCTACACAGGTGAAGACGGCTATGAAATTGTGGTACACAATGATGGTGCCGCAGATCTTTGGCAAAAATTATTAGACGCAGGGGTGGCTCCGGCTGGCCTAGGCGCACGTGATACGCTACGTTTAGAAGCGGGCATGAATCTGTATGGTTTAGATATGGATGAGTCTGTATCGCCACTGGCTGCAAACATGGCGTGGACTATTGCATGGGAGCCTGCGGATCGTGACTTTATTGGTCGTGACGTGCTTGTGCAACAACGCGCTGATAAAAGCACTGACAAGCTGGTTGGCTTAGTCTTAGAAACTAAGGGTGTACTTCGCGGTGGATCTAAAGTTATCGTAGAAGGTGGCGAAGGGGTGATCACTTCTGGTACATTCTCACCAACTTTAGGCTTTAGTGTGGCATTGGCACGAGTGCCTCGCTCAACGGGCGATACAGCACAAGTTGAAATGCGCAAAAAGTTAGTTGACGTAAAAGTAGTGAAGCCTTGCTTCGTACGTAACGGCAAAGCAGTAATTTAATATTAAAATAGGGTGCATTAAGCACCCAAAACACCGAACCAAAGGAACAAAAAGATGAGCAACATTCCTAGCGAGTTAAAGTACGCACCTTCACACGAATGGGTTCGCGCTGAAGGCGATGGCACTTACACTGTAGGTATCACTGAGCACGCTCAAGAACTTCTAGGCGACATGGTATTCGTTGAATTACCTGACGTTGATGATGAAGTGGATGCAGGTGAAGACTGTGCAGTTGCTGAGTCGGTTAAAGCAGCATCTGATATTTATGCACCAATCACAGGTACTATCGTTGCAGTCAACGAAGATCTAGAAGACGCGCCTGAGACTGTAAACAACGACGCTTATGGCGATGGTTGGTTATTCCGCGTTAAAGCATCTGACGTGTCAGAGCTTGAGAACCTGCTAGATGCAGAAGGTTACGCGAATACTATTGACGAAGACTAAGCAGTTTACGTTTAATTAAAGGCCCCATTTATGGGGCTTTTATTGTTTCGCACAAAATTTTTCCCTGTGTGCCTTACCACATAGGGTGATATTGATTTGTTACTCTGCTGCTACCAAGGCTGTGACAAACACACTTTTTAATTTGGATCATAGGAATCTGGACTAATGTCAAACGCCAAATCTCTTGAACAATTAGAGCAAAAGCAAGATTTTATTCGTCGCCATATAGGGCCAAGCCCGGCGCAAGTAACTGATATGCTAAGTGCTCTTGGAGTATCGAGTGTTGAAGAGCTGATCGGTCAAACTGTACCTGCGGCTATCCGTTTAGAGCAAGGTTTAAGCATCGGCGAAAGCCGTACTGAAGTTGAAACCCTAAGCTATCTAAAATCAGTTGCTAGCAAAAACAAAGTATTCAAGTCTTATATTGGTCAGGGCTACCACCCAACGCATGTGCCAAATGTTATTTTACGTAACGTACTTGAAAACCCAGGCTGGTACACGGCTTATACTCCTTACCAACCAGAGATTGCGCAAGGTCGTTTAGAGTCATTATTAAATTTCCAGACACTCACTATTGATGTTACTGGCCTTGATTTAGCAAGCGCATCGTTGCTTGATGAAGCAACGGCGGCAGCTGAAGCAATGGCATTAGCAAAGCGTGTATCAAAAGCGAAAAAAGCCAACACTTTCTTTATTGCCCAAGATGTGCACACACAAACAATTGACGTGGTGGCAACACGTGCTGAACAGTTTGGCTTTGACGTTGTAGTTGGTCCTGCTGC
Organism: Pseudoalteromonas sp. SANK 73390; assembly: GCF_054966645.1. Classification (NCBI taxonomy): domain Bacteria; kingdom Pseudomonadati; phylum Pseudomonadota; class Gammaproteobacteria; order Alteromonadales; family Pseudoalteromonadaceae; genus Pseudoalteromonas; species Pseudoalteromonas sp. SANK 73390. Next base: position 136,037 of record NZ_ARPN01000053.1, on the reverse strand, counting down.
TGAGGCTGCAAATCACGATATTTTTGGTGCATTGTTTCAATACCCAAGCACCACCGGTGAAGTAGTAGACGTACAAGATTTAATTGCCCAAGTACAAAGTAAAAAAGCCATTGCCTGTGTGGCAGCTGATATTATGAGCTTAATGCTACTTAAAGCTCCGGGTAAACTCGGTGCTGACGTGGTACTTGGCTCTGCACAGCGTTTTGGTGTGCCTATGGGGTACGGTGGTCCTCATGCGGCATTTTTTGCTACGCGTGATGCGTATAAGCGCTCATTACCGGGACGTATTATTGGTGTATCAAAAGACCGCTTAGGTAATGATGCACTACGTATGGCTATGCAAACCCGTGAGCAACATATTCGCCGTGAAAAAGCTAACTCAAACATTTGTACCGCGCAGGTTTTACTTGCCAACATGGCAGCGTTCTACGCGGTATACCATGGTCCAGACGGGTTAAAAACCATTGCTCAGCGTATTAACCGCTTTGCCAGTATTTTGGCCACGGGTCTTAAGTCTAAAGGCGTTGCCCTTAAGCATGATACTTGGTTCGATACCTTAACCGTGGTTGCTGATAATAAAGATGATGTTATAGCACGCGCGATTGCAGCAGAGGTTAACTTTGCGACTAACCATGCTGGTGAATACTCAATTTCAGTTAACGAAACAACCACCCGTGCAGATGTAACCCAGTTGTTTGATATCATCCTAGGCGAAGGTCATGGTCTAGACGTTGATGCGCTCGATGTACAAATAAGCAACGATGGTGTTACTGGTATTCCAGCAGCTCTAGTACGCGATGATGAGATTTTAACGCACCCTAATTTCAACTCGTACCAAAGTGAGACTGAAATGCTGCGTTACATCAAGCGTTTAGAAAATAAAGATTTAGCGCTTAATCACTCTATGATCTCGTTAGGCTCATGCACCATGAAGCTAAACGCGACAGCAGAGATGATCCCCGTGACTTGGCCTGAATTTGCAGAGCTACATCCGTTTTGCCCACTTGAGCAAGCGCAAGGTTATCAAGTGATGATCAACGAGCTACATGATTGGTTAGTTGATATTACCGGTTATGACGCGGTATCACTACAGCCTAACTCAGGTGCGCAAGGTGAATACGCGGGTCTTATTGCAATTCGTAAATACCATGAGTCTCGTGGTGAAGGCCATCGTAATATTTGTTTGATCCCAAGTTCTGCACACGGTACTAACCCCGCGTCGGCACAAATGGCAAGCATGAAAGTAGTGGTAGTTGGCTGCGATAAGCACGGTAATATTGATATGGAAGACTTACGCGCTAAAGCGGCTGACGTAGCAGAAAACCTATCTTGCATCATGGTTACTTACCCGTCAACGCACGGTGTTTATGAGCAAAGTATTAAAGAAGTGTGTGACATTGTTCATCAACACGGTGGTCAAGTTTACATGGACGGCGCAAACATGAACGCACAAGTCGGTGTAACAAGCCCAGGCTCTATCGGCTCTGACGTATCGCACCTTAACTTACACAAAACATTCTGTATTCCACACGGTGGCGGTGGCCCAGGTGTTGGCCCTATTGGTGTTAAGTCGCATCTAGCGCCATTTATGCCTAACCATAGCATTATTAACGTTGCAGGTACGACCGAAGGTAATGGCGCGGTTTCAGCAGCGCCTTATGGCTCAGCGGCAATCTTGCCTATCTCATGGGCTTACATTGCCATGATGGGCAGCGAAGGCTTAAAGCAAGCGACTGAAATGGCCATTGTCAGTGCAAACTACTTAACTGAAAAGTTAAGCGAGCACTTCCCCATTTTGTATCGCGGTCAAAACAACCGTGTAGCACATGAGTGTATTGTTGACCTGCGTCCGTTAAAAGACGCGTCAGGCATCACTGAAATGGACGTGGCTAAGCGTCTACAAGACTACGGTTTCCACTCACCAACAATGTCGTTCCCTGTAGCGGGCACTTTGATGATTGAACCAACTGAGTCTGAGTCTAAAGTAGAAATTGACCGCTTTATTGAAGCGATGGTGTCAATCAAAGGTGAAATCGACAAAATCATCTCAGGTGAGTGGTCTATCGAAAATAACCCATTAGTATTTGCACCACACACGCAAGCTGATGTACTTGGTAGCGAGTGGGACAGAGCCTACGACCGCTTTTACGCTGCATTCCCAGTGGCAAGCGTAGCCAAAGATAAATTCTGGCCTACAGTGACCCGTATTGATGATGTATACGGCGACCGTAACCTAATTTGCTCATGCCCAGCTGTAGAGACTTACGCAGAGTAAGGTTTGGTAAAAGCCAATCAAGCGTTTGGCTTTGAAAAAAATTTAAAAACCGCCTTGTGAAAGTAAGGCGGTTTTTTTGTGTACAGTGTAAAGGGGTAACGACAGCGAACTCAGTGAGCGCGTTTCTTTGCGCAAGGTGGAGTAAACCAGTTTGAAGATCGCAAAGGGATTTATTTATCGCCGGATGGCGGCGCTTCGCACCTTATGCCGACCTACAAGCTAATTTGGTATTTGTAGGTTGGAAAAGCCGAAGGCGCCTTCCAACACCTTAAAATTAAATATCAGTCTAACGTTAAAAAGAACTTTGTTATTTATGAACTAAACTCAAACTATCCAAATACTTACAACGGAAGCCTCATGGATTTTAATTGGACTGAAACTGACAAAATTGACAACTACCCCGCAGACAATCTTGATAGAGCTAAGTATGCAAAATATCTCACATCACTTTTAAAAGCCAAAGGTGAGCCTGAACAGTGTCATTTAGCAAACTATGTGCTTAATCTAGATGCGGAATGGGGGGCTGGTAAAACCTACTTTTTGAAACGTTGGAGCAATGACTTAAAACAACATCATCCCGTGGTTTATATTGATGCATGGTCAATAGATTATCTTGATTCACCATTAATGACAGTATTAAGCGAAATTATAGAGCAGCTGAAAACTCAAACTGATCATAGTCCAGTGAGCAGAGCAAAAACAAAAGAAATATTAAGGGCGGCAGCTCCAAGAGTTGGCAGCGCTTTGATGAAGAGGTGGCTTGGGTTTGACTTAGATGTTTTCAACTTAGATGAAGAATCAAGCGACAGTGGTAAGGCAGAAAAGAATATTGACCTGTCCAGAGCTGGTGAAAAAGTATTGGAGATTTTTTGCAAAGAGCTCACTGATAACAAAAAGAATGTTGAAACGTTAAAAGCTGCGATTCAAGAATGGGTAAAATATGTTGTTGAAAACCCGATAAAGAGCATGGATACAATTACAAATGCTTATCCTGCTTTTGTGTTTATTGATGAGTTGGACCGTTGCAAACCTACCTATGCAGTGCAAATGCTTGAAGCCATCAAACACGTGTTTGATATACCAGGTTTGGTATTTGTGGTTGCGACCAATACTAAGCAACTGAGCCATACGGTCCGTGCAGTTTATGGTGCACAATTTAATGCAGAAGAATACTTGAGCCGTTTTTTTGATAGTAAATATATACTCAGAACACGGGTTTCAGCTGAGCTACTGGCAAATTATTGTCCGTTAGAAGCATTGACCAAAGAATACATTATAGGTCGTCAAATTATCTTATTTCCTTATATAGATTTTGATGTGCAGGGCTTTTATTCGTTTTGTAATGACTTATTTAATGCCTTTGAATTGTCTCCAAGGCAGGCTGTTAAAACACTTAAAAGAGCTGAGTCGATTTTGTTGGATCTGCCCGCTAATACAACGATTGATATTCCATTGTTGATGTCGCTTTTGACTTTGTTGGAAAAGAGCCATGAGGAGTATGAGATTTTTCTCAACTATGTCTTAGAAAGCCGACAATCTAAGGCTTTACATGAGCGAAGCATGGAGTTACATGTAAAATTTAGAAAAGTGAAGGCTGTCAACAATGTAAAATATAATAGGGACGGAGAACCGTATACAAGGTTTCAAAAAAAGGATATTGCTGATGGGTTTGATTGCCAATTTGACCACGATTTAATAACCTACTTAATGCAAAGCTTCTCTATTTATGAATCAGATAATGTGGCTATAACGAGCACAGTATCTGAATTATACGGAAATTTTTTAAAAGCTAAGCCTCAGCCTTATGATGGAGAAAAAATTCGTTTTAATATTATGCAGTTATTGTATGAAAACACACTACCTTTAGAAAAATATCGAGATCTAGTTGAAATATCAGCAGATCTCGATTAATCATGTAGGTTGGAAAAGCCAAAGGCGCCTTCCAACAAAGGGGACTCACCATCGTCGGATGGCGCTTCGCTTATGCCAACCTACAACATAATTATTAAATGCAATCACAAGGAGGTGGTATGCGGTATCGGCGTAATTATGTGGGCGGTGGCACGTATTTTTTCACGGTGAATTTGTTAAATCGTAACGGCACTTTGTTGGTTGAGCATATCAATTTATTACGTGAGTCGGTGCGCTGGGTGCAGCAACGGCAGCCGTTTTTTATTGATGCGTGGGTGGTGTTACCCGACCATCTGCACGCGATATTGACCTTATCTGAGGGAGATGATGATTATTCCAACTGTTGGCATGAGATCAAAAAGCACTTCTCTAAATCGTTACCCAAAACTGAATTAATTGACAATACGTGCAGACGATATGGTGAGCGGGGCATTTGGCAACGATGCTTTTGGGAGCATACTATTGGTGACGAGCAAGATTATTGGCACCATGTGAATTACGTACATTACAACCCAATGAAACATGGCTTGGTTAATTGTGTAGTAGATTGGCCGTATTCGAGTTTTCATAAAGCTGTGGAACAGGGCGTTTATCATTCAAGTTGATGTGCAGAAGGGCTTAGGCGATAGGTTGGAAAAGCCGAAGGCGCCTTCCAACATGGTATTTTGTAAAGCATTGCCGGGTGGTAGGTGACGTTGCATACCTTATTTAACTAACAACAGCTTAATCATCTGGTCCAAGTAGAGTAAATGTTAAGTGCTTACGCATATCTTTTAAAATTACACCTTTTTTCAGCATTGCAGCACTTAATCGCTTTTGCCATTTGAGTAGATTAGGTTTTGCTGCTTCGAGTGTTTGTTCATCTTCAAACTGAAAACACAGCAGTAGAGAGCTCGGAAACAGGTGATATTCCACATCATACCAACACTGCAGCATACCAGATAGCTCACTACGTGCTTGCTCTTCGAGCATATCGGCAACGCTTAGCACTAGTGCTTGTTGTTTTTGTTGAACTTTAGAGAGCTTTTTCATGGGGTGTTCCAAATTAACGGCTAAATACAGCGATAAAGGAGGATTATAACTGTAGGAAGTAAAAAGGATAGCCATTCAAGTTAGAACCCTTGATTTAATAACTAATTCCATTTGTTATTGATTGTTGTATATAGCCAGTTTTTCAGGGGTGTCCAATAACATTATTACAGCCTGTTTTGTCTAATTTTGACAGAAGCTACTTTTTAGCGACGGTTATAGCTTGTTTACATGTCAAAAGTGCTTATTGAAAAGTAGCACACAATAAAGGCACTCTTTTATCATAATGTAAGGGGGAGGTTAGGTGAATGCTACTTTGAAAGTGGCGTTTAACAAGATCCTATCTTCGTCAGGATGACGTGGTGTTCAGTCAATAACGGGGGGTTACACCATAAAATTGAGATAGAAACTAGCACTATGAATTTTGATGGCGTTGTAAACTCAAGCAAACAATAAAAATTACAGCCCTCTAACACTGCTTAAATATCTAACATTAAAATCTTTCCACATAAGTTTACAGGCACATTAAAATACATACACGTTTAATTACAGTTAACTGTTTGAATCTGCAATCGAAACCATTTAATGTAATTGTGTCAAAATAACAAAAATGGAATGGTATGAGGTTATACAAATTAGCAGCTGTTGTTGCGGCATGTAGTTCATTTATTTCAAGCGCTTACCAAACTGACGATACTCGTCTTCTGCGATTCGCTGATATTCACAAAGATAATGTAACCTTTGTTTATGCAGGGGATATTTATATTGCTAATCACAAAACAGGCCAGAGTCAGCGATTGACGGATCATATTGGTTACGAAGCATTTCCAAAGTTTTCGCCAGATGGCAAGAAAATAGCCTTTTCTGCTCAATACAATGGCAGTCGCCAAGTTTATGTGATGAATTCAGATGGCTCAGGACTTAAGCAATTAACTTATTACAATGATGTAGGACCAATGCCTCCAAGAGGCGGCTTTGATTATCGAGTACTTGATTGGACACCAGACGGTGAGCATATTGTATTTCGTGCCAATCGTTTGCCTTGGGGTGAACGTATGGGGCGTCCATACAAGATATCTGTTAATGGCGGTGAAGAGCAACCGCTAGCCATACCTGAAACTGGCGGAGGTATGCTGTCAGCAGATGGTAAAAAGTTTATATATACGCCGATTGATCGTGAGTTTCGTACATGGAAAAGAAGCCGTGGTGGCCGTGCACAAGACGTATGGGTATATGATTTAGAAGATAATACTTCAGAACAACTTACTACTCATCGCGCAACAGACCAACAGCCTACTGTGGTTAATGATGATATCTACTTTGTTTCAGATCGAGAGTTTACATTAAACCTGTACCAGTACAGAAAAGGTAAAGAGCCAAAGAAACTTACGAATCATGATAAGTACGATGTATTGTGGCCATCAGCAGGCCCTGAAGCCGTTGTTTATGAAAATGGCGGTTATCTATATCGTTTTGATCCAAAAAGTAATAAATCGACAAAACTATCTATCAACGTTTCAGGTGTGCGCCAATATACTGAAGCTTACAGCAAGAACGTAAGTAAATTTATAGATTCTATGAGTATTGATAATAGTGGTAAACGAGCATTGTTTACTGCGCGTGGAGAGCTGTTTTCTGTTCCTAAAAAAGACGGTGTTACTCGTAACTTGTCACATACACCTGAAAGTCGAGAAATTGATGCTAGCTGGTCACCTAATGGCCGATATATTGCTTACATGAGTGATAAAACGGGTGAATATGAAATTTACCTAAAAGATCGTTCAGCTAACAATAAAGTTAAGCAGCTTACAAAAAATGGCACCATTTGGCGCTTCACGCCAATTTGGTCGCCAGACAACAAGAGTCTATTGTTTGCAGATAAAAACCACAATCTTTGGGTATTAGATATCAATAGCGCTAAGCAAACTAAGATAGACGTTGCTCGCTTTAATGATGACAACCTGACAACCTATACGTGGTCACCGAATAGTGAAGATATTGTTTATCTTAAGAACAATGAAAACCGCTATGGTTCTTTGTGGCATTACAACCTGAAAAGTAAAAAGAAAATACGCTTAACTGATGAAATGACCTCAGAGCAAAACCCAACGTTTTCACCTGATGGTCATTATCTATACTTTACGTCTCAGCGTGACTTTAATATGACTTTCTCAAGTTATGAGTTTGACTATTTATATTCAGACTCCACCAGAATTTTTGCGGTCGCAGTCAATAATGACGTGTTGGCGATTAATCGCTTCAAAAGTGATGAGGTGGCAATAGCTCAAGATGAAGACGATAAGAAGGAAGATGAAAACAAAGCCGATACCTCTACCCAACTTGATCCAAAAAATTTCATGCAAAGAGTGGAAGTATTAAATGCAAAAGCGGGCAATTACTCCGGCTTAAGCGGCGTAAAAGATGGTGTGCTTGTAATGTCTGACGGCATATTAAAGCTTGTTGGCAATGGCCGCGATGGCAAAATAGAAACTGTGGCTGAAAAAGTATCAAGGTATGCACTTTCTGCCAACGCCGAGCATTTGTTAGTGAAGTCAGGTGACAACTACAGTGTGGTAGAACCTAAAGCGAATCAAAAACTGGATAAGTCAAAACTCGATTTATCGCAAATGACGTTGAAAATTTCACCAAAAGCAGAATGGAAGCAAATGTATGCAGAGGGCTGGCGCACGTTAAGAGATTGGTTTTACGATGAAAACCATCACGGTCAAGATTGGGATGAAATTAAAACACGTTATCAACCGTTAGCGGATGCTGTAGTTCACCGTAGCGATATGGATTATGTATTAAGTGAACTTGCAGGTGAGCTTAACGCTGGCCATATTTATGTGCAATCTGGAGATAACCCGAAAGCTGAACGAAAAAATCATGGCTTACTTGGCGCCGAAATTTCTAAGCATAAGTCAGGCTATGTCAAGATAGAGGAAATTTTTGATGGTGAAAGCTGGCATGAAAGTTTCCGATCTCCACTTGATGAACCCGGTGTAAAAGCCAACGAGGGTGACTATATTATTGCCGTGCAGGGTCAGTCAACTAAAGGCGTGAGTAACTTTTACGAGTTATTAGAAAACACGCAAAAACAGGCTATTGAGTTATTGCTTAGTGAATCGCCAAACGATAAAAATACATGGAAAGTTACGGTTAAACCGGTTGCAAGTGAAACAGGCTTACGTTACTTGAAATGGGTTCAATCTCGCATGGATTATGTTGACAAGTTGTCTAATGGTCGCATTGGTTATGTTCATTTACCAAATACACATGCAGCAGGGCATAGAGAGTTATTTAAGAAGTTTATGCCACAAACCACAAAAGATGCCATGATCATCGACGATCGTTACAATGGTGGTGGTTTTATTCCTGAACATATGTTGACCTGGTTAGCACGTAAGCCACTTAATTATTGGAAACGTCGTGGTGTCGAGCCAACGAAAACACCACAATTAGCGCATGATGGCCCTAAAGCTATGCTAATAAATGGTTACTCAAGCTCAGGTGGTGATGCACTACCGTATTACTTCCGTCAAGCGGGCTTAGGTAAACTTATTGGTACACGTACGTGGGGTGGACTTATTGGTATCTCTGGTAATCCTAGTTTAGTAGACGGGGGGCAGGTGATAGCGGCTACCTTTAGAATTTTAGATAATGACGGTAACTGGATTATTGAGAATGAAGGTGTTACACCTGATATTGAAGTTATTGACCGTCCTGAGTTAATTTTCAAAGGTAAAGATCCTTCAATTGAGCGTGCAGTGGAAGAGTTGCTTCAAGAATTAAAGCAAAAACCGAAAAAGAAACTAACGGTACCACCAGCACCGAAAGATTTTTAATCGGGGATTTGACGTAATTGAAAAGCAGAGTGAACGATAACAAGTTCCTCTGCTTTTTTATTGGCTGAAGGAATGCTTTATTGATGGTTATGATGAACAACTATAATGAGATACGCCACCTGCCCGGATTAACACACTTCATTTTTTACTAACTTCAGTGTTAACGCCTATATTGCTTATCGCCGCGTGCCACTTTTGCAACCATTGGTGCCATTGTTCGCTTAACTCATCAGCAGGTGATTGGTAAAAAAACCAACGGACTCAAGTTGCTTGCTTCATAACTTATTTAGGAACACTTTTTTATTGAAAAGTAGCACACAATAAAGACACTCTTTTATAATAATTATGAGGGAGAGGTTAGGTGACTGCTACTACTAAAGTGGTGTTTAACAAGATCCTGACCTTCGTCAGGATGACGTGGTGTAGTGTTCAGGGTGACGTGGTGTTCCGTTAATAACAGGTCAGTTTCTGAGGGAGTCCCACAATTTTTATCCAAACTATAAGCATTCCAATAATCACTGTTTAGTTTGCTGAAGTGCGACTAAAAACAAAAAATAAACATGGGTACTCAAACTGAAAACTTTGAACGAACTATATTTTGGACAATCATGTAAATTGTCTATTGATCGCTAATAAAAACTTAAAATGAATAAGTTTATGTTTAAAAAGTTCTTGTTAGTTACTTCTATCGCTTGTTCTGGATTAGCCACAGCAAAAGAATATAAGTAAAAATGCCACTGCATATGCGCGCTATTATAGCTTTGCAAAGCATGAACAAAACTCGTTAAATTACTTCCCCCTAATTTAGTTATGTAGAACACCAAATATGAGCTTTAGTTTTTATTGCAAATGAGTGGTAAAAATTGGTGATTTTTATAATTAGCGGCATTTTTGTTTACTGAAAACTAAGTATACTGAGGGAAAATAAGCCCTGCGAGCGTGCATATAAAGCGATGTCAAAAAGTCCTAATATTTATTTGAACGATCCAGATCCGCTTAGCGTGCTGCTTCGCAGGCTAGATTTAAAAGCTGAAGTTTATGTTAATGCTGACTTTTGTGGCACTTGGGCGGTTGATACCGGGGGCAGCAAGCGTATTCCATTTCACTTGGTGGGTTCTGGGTGTGCTTGGCTTCATTTTGACGGGCAAGCGCCTCTGCAGTTAACCTCGCATGATCTGGTGATTTTTCCCAGTGACGCACATCATGTTATATCAAATTCAAAAACCAAGCCGGCACTTGAGCAAGTAAATGCGCCGATGAGCAATGAGGGGGATGTGACCAATATGGTTTGCGGCTTTTTTGAATTTCGAAATCCAGTATTGTTTCCTGTATTAGCCTCATTGCCACAAGTGGTTGTAATAAAAGCTGATACAGAGCGCTCAGGTAAACGTATTGCGCTTTTAATCAAGCAAGTGTTGAATGAGTTAAAGCATGAACATCCAGGCTTTTATACCGTGATAGATCAAATGGCTTTTTTAATTTTATTGAAGTACTTCGCCAGCAAATGCAGATGGGGGGATTAGATAAAGGTTTATTGGGTGCTTTATTTAACTCTAAGTTAGGTAAAGTGCTTAATGCAATCCATCAACAGCCAGAGTTACCTTGGACGCTTGAGCGTTTAGCTGAAGAAGCGTTTATGAGTCGCTCAGCTTTTGCCGATATGTTTAGTAAAACGGTAGGGTTAACGCCAATGAAATATTTAACGCAATGGCGAATGACACAAGCGAGGCACCTGTTAAAAACGACTCAGTTATCTGTTGCTCAAATTGCACATCAAAGTGGTTATGAGTCAGAAGCGGCATTTCGCAAAGCTTATCGTAATACTCTGGGAGAGCCACCAGGGGCTGCTCGCGCACATTCGCTATAATTAACTTCAGCTCTGAATAAGCGAATTTGCCCAATTAAGCTACTTTACTCTTTATTTGCGTTGTTTTGACTGTTCCTCCCCTGAACAACCAGCTATTACTGTATAAAAGCGCTTTGATGTTGCACGAAGTATCACCATTGGGTGATAAATGATTTGAGTTATTAAGTATTTACTATTTTAAAATGTTTATCTAAACCTGAGATTAATTACGATGCATTGATAATACAATTAAGGTATTGAAATATTTTAGAAATGCCATCTAATAGATGGCATTTGATGCAAGTTGATTTACAATTTACCTGCTGCAACATTTTCTACCGTAGGCCATTGCTCATTGGCTTGTGTGATATGAGTTGGCACGTCTTTTTTCCATGCTTCGTAAACACTTAAATTTTTGTTTACGTATAATTTTCCGTCAACGACTTCAAATGCTTTACCATCGATTTCAAACTTTTTACCAAAGGTCATGCCGTAGGCACAAAAGCCACCATATTGCGGTGCATATTTAGAGGGTTCTGCATTAAACATGTCACGGTTTTTAGCGCTACTGAAGCGATAAATAGCATCATTATAAACAGCAGTAAACTTTGTAGAGCCTACTACTGGTTTATTTTCAGTAAAATAAGCAACCGCATCATGTCCTGCGAGGATGACGCCATTTTCATCTGTATCTGTGTCAGCGCCAGCATTTGCGAATGCACTAAAACTAATGACTAAAATAGCGATAATTTTTTTGACAGGCTTGGTTAATAAATGTGTGAATGACATGGTGTCGTCCTTTTAGGTTGTTGTTCAGTACAGCCAGTTTAGTTTAGGTGTTGCTAATGCGATATGTTCAAAAGTCAGGGGGTTGTGTCTAAAAGTCCATATATTTGCAAACAGGGCAGTGCTAACAATCTGCAATAATACTTAATCACTTTCAGGGGTTAAGCTTGACGCTTGCTGCGTTTAAAGCTCCTGTTTAGAACAACTAAATAGCAAAATACGGCCTTGTTATAGACAAGGTTTCACTGCATAAAAATAGTTCACTTAATTAAGCAAGGTTATATGAGCTCCGCCAAGCTATTCTCATAACTTACCAAACTACTATTAATGAAAAGTTAAAACTGATTGAGTATTTATCTATATTATCAAATAAATAAAAATGCTCTAGCATGTTCTCTAACAGTACATAACTTAAAAATTCGCAAAATATCATGCGTGATTTAATACATGCAGTTACAGGAATCGTATTATGAAATATTCAGGTTTTCAGACATTTACAACGCAGCAGCATCAAGGCGTATTGACCGTTACTTTTGATTTCGGGACTGTAAACGTACTAGGTCAAAAAATGTTAGCCGACTTAAATGCTTTGGCTATGAGGTTAGAGCGCGACTGCAGTACCAAGGTGGTGGTATTTCAATCTGCTAATCCTGAGATATGGGTATGTCATTATGATACCGAGCTATTAAAAGATATGTCCACCGAAGTGGTGTCTCGAGAAGAAGCTCAGTTGCTAGACTTGCAATCTGTGTGTGAACGTATAAGTAAAGTACCTCAGGCAACCATTGCAAAGCTTGAAGGTTTTGCGCGTGGAGGTGGTCATGAGTTAGCGCTTGCTTTAGATATGCGGTTTGCTGCGCGTGGCAAATTTAAATTTATGCAAATGGAAGTGGCAATGGGTATCTTACCTTGTGGCGGAGGGGCATCGCGTATGGCTCGTCAAACAGGGTTGGGTCGTGCACTTGAGATTATATTAAGCGCACAAGATTTTGATGCTGATGAGGCGCAAGCCTATGGCACGATTAATAAAGCACTTGACCCCGATGAGATTGGTGAGTACGTCGCTACACTTGCTAAACGGATTGCACAATTTCCTGCGGAGGCGATTAATGCGTGTAAGCAAGCGGTATATGAATCCATAGATAAGCCAATTGATGAGGCACTTAGATCGGAAGCATATTGGCTTTATCAAGCCACAAGTAAAACGCCCGCCATCAAAAGGTTTACAGTGGCTGATGAACAAGGATTGGAGCATGATATTAAAAATCAACGCAACTGGAATGAGTTGGTGATGAATGTGCAAGACATTAACTGACCGAACTGGGAAAACGAAATGTCACTGTACTGCTAAGTTAATGTAAGGAGTAACTTGAGTAATAAGTTACTTAATACCGATTGAGTCAATAAGGCGCTTAAACAATGAATAAAACGATTCTAATAACAGGGTCTACCGATGGAATTGGCTTTGCAACAGCAGTGTCATTGGTAAAATTAGGCCACACCGTATTGCTACATGGTCGCAATGATACAAAACTAGATAAGGCAAAAAAGCAACTCATCGAATTTACTAAACCAGAACATATTTTTACTTACAAAGCTGATTTATCAAGCCTAAAACAAACTAAAGCACTGGCCTTGAAAATAAAACAAGATCACAAAAGTCTAGATGTAATTATTAACAATGCGGGTGTATTTGTTGTACCAGAAACGGTATCTGCAGAGGGGCTTGATGTTCGATTTGTGGTTAATACCATTTCCCCATATATTCTAGCTCACCAACTTCTGGTTCTGTTAGGCAATACTGGGCGTATTATTAACGTGTCTTCAGCAGCTCAGTCGTCAGTTAGTCCACTGGAGCTGACAAAACCCAGTGTATTGTCTGACAGTAGCGTTTATGCAAAGAGCAAATTGGCCTTAACGATGTGGTCACGTCATATGGCTTTATCTATTAATGAGCAGGGGCCGGTGATTGTAGCGTTAAACCCAAAATCATTTCTAGGTAGTAAAATGGTTGAACAAGCTTATGGTGTTGCTGGCACTGACTTACAAGTAGGCGCGGATATATTGGTTAAGGCGGCATTGTCTGAGGAATTTGCTCATGCATCGGGTCTATATTTTGATAATGATATTGGTGAATTTGCGTCGCCTCATCAAGATGCGCTCAATGTAACTAAAATTGCTGATATTGCAGGTGTAATCGAAACGCTTATCCAGTAAGCCTGCATGCATTTGCATGCTACGAGTAATTTTGAGTTTAAAAAGCGATACACGAAAAGGTAACAAGCTGAATGAAGAAAATATTGTAAATTTTGCACACTCAGCAAAGTTGCGTTCTAGCATTAATATTGCATTTTGTAATGCGGTTGCAGATATAAAAAATGTGATTATTAAGGAACTTTACGCCAATTACCCTGATTTTTTTGATGTATAACGAGACTGCTATGTTAATGACTGTACGAATAATCTATACAAATTAACGCACTATTGAATAAATTTAAGAGGTTATATTGTGAACAAGTTAAGTTGTTTTACTTATCTATTAATATTGTTAAATGGTATGACGGTGTTATCAGCTAGTGCGAAGGCAGCAAGGTCTAATGTGGTTTTAGCTGAAAATATAAAATGGGGGTATTTAAACCCACTACGCGGTGACAAAAGCCCCGGGGCTGCTGAGCTTTGGGGTGATCGTAGCAAAAATGTGGCAACAGGTATGCTGGTTAATTTCAAACAAGGTTTTTCATCGCCACCTCATATTCATAATATTTCTTATAGAGGGATTGTGATTGATGGTTTATTACATAATGATGACCCAGCGGCTAAAGAGATGTGGATGCCTCAGGGATCATTTTGGACACAACCTGCTGGTGAAAACCATATTACCGCGGCCTCTGGTCAATCAAACCTCATTTATCTCGAAATTGATAGCGGCCCATATTTAGTGAAACCCAGCGCTGAGCCGTTTGATAATGGACAAAGTCCGCTTAATATTCATTATGGTAATTTAACGTGGTTAAATGCCAGTGATGCCACGTTTATGGAGGTGGCAAAAGGAGCTAAAATAACGCCACTGTGGGGAAGCTCTGAACAGGGACAATTAGGCGGAGCTTTGCTTAAGTTATCAGCAGGATTTAATGGCACTTTACAGGTTGATGCACAAGAGTTTCGAGCTGTTGTCATTAAGGGCAGCGTTAAATATGAGTCGTCTGATAGTCGTGATATTCAGCAGCTCAGTACGGGTAGTTACTTTGACTCAGTAGGAAAGTTCAAGCATAACGTGGCATTGAGTAAAGAATCATTGATATACATACGCACTAATGGTCGTTATCGTCTTACTCATAATTAACCTTAGAGACTCCTTTTTCGTTCGGTAAATACCGGCAATGTTAGTGAGTATATTTATAAGCGATATAACGAGATATATCGCTTGTTTTTAAAAAACTGAAGGCTGTGATAGTTTAAATCTTGCAGCAATCCTAGGGCGTTAATTTTCCCAATAGGGTATATCGCCGTAGTAGGCTTTAAAATAGTCGATAAAAGCGCGAACTTTAGGGGCTAATAAATGAGAGCTTGGGTAAACCGCCCAAATTGCAGTATCTGACTCTACCGGATAGTCTTTGAGTACCTGAACGAGCTTTCCTTTTTTTAAAGCCTTATAAGCACACCAAATAGAACACAAAGTTAACCCTGCGCCATCAATACATGCATCGCGTGTTGACTCTCCATTATCTATTCGTATTGCCCCTTTGCCTTTGATTTTCTTTATGCCATCTGGGGTATTAAATACCCAGCTATCAATACCAATTAAGTTGATACATTGATGGTTAAGTAAATCTTGAGGTGTGCGCGGTTCACCATGTTTTTTAATATACTCGGGTGATGCACAAATAATACGGTGGTCATGTGTGAGCTTGCGCGCAACTAAGGTTGAGTCATTGAGTGAAGCGTTTCTGATGGCAATATCAAAGCCACCTTCTACCATATCAATAATGCTGTCACTTTGTCGTAAGTCAACTTTCAACTGAGGGTATTGTGCTAAAAACGATTTTAAAGCAGGCACGATATGCATTCGGGCAAATGACGAAGGCGCTGCAACCCGAATAGTACCTTGGGGTGTAAAGCTGCCTGCTCCGATAGAGGCTTTGGCGCTATCTAACGCATTGAGCACTTCTTCAGCGTGCGGTAAAAATGCACGCCCTTCCTCTGTAAGTGACACTTTTCTGGTAGTTCGGTGTATTAGTTTTACACCGAGCGTTTCTTCGAGTTTATTTATGTGCATACTGGCAACTGGCGGTGATAAGCCTAATTCATTACCCGCCATACTGATATTATGAGTGACTGCCACTCTCACAAAAAGCCGCAAATGCTCGTTATTCATGAGCTGTTACCTATTATTAATGAAAAGTAAAAACTGATTCAGTATCCGAGTGTATTATCAAGTATATGTTTTGTACATATACTATCCTTTCTCAAATAGACAGAGGACATCATAATGAAAGCAATGGTCATTAATGCATTTGGCGACAGTAACGTATTTGAAGCAGCTCAAGTCTCAAAACCAAACGTTAAATCAGGACATATTTTGGTTAAAGTCGTTGCGACAAGTGTGAATACTGTTGATACGATGATCCGTCAAATGGGCGAAGATTTAGCGCCATTATCTCCTTCTTTGCCTGGCATATTAGGGATGGATTTTGCCGGAACTGTTGAATCAGTAGGTGAAAATGTGACGGGGTTTGCTGTAGGAGATGAGGTTTATGGATGCGCGGGCGGATTAGCTGATTTACCAGGCGCATTAGCTGAGTATATGTTGGCTGATGCAAAACTAGTGGCGCATAAACCTAAAACCTTATCTATGCGCGAAGCCGCGGCAATACCCTTGGTTGGTATTACTGCTTATGAAGGGTTAGTGCGAGCGGGTGTTAACCAAGGTCATAAAGTATTGGTTCATGGTGGTGCTGGTGGCGTGGGGCATATTGCGCTACAACTTGCCAAATACTTTGGTAGTGATGTTTTTGCTACAGGAGGTGGCAATAAGCAGCTTGAATTGATTGAAAAACTCGGTGCGACAGGTATTAATTACAAAACACAAACGGTTGCTGATTATGTTGCGCAGCATACTCATGGCGTAGGATTTGATGTGGTTTACGATTCTATCGGTGCAGCTAATCTGCTGAACTCTTTTGATGCAGCTGCATTAAATGGGCAAGTTTCTACGACGGTTTCTATGGCGGAAATAGACCTTACCACTGCACATTTTAAAGGGTTATCATTACATGTTGTGTTTATGTTGATCCCCATGTTGCATAATCATAAACGTGAGCAGCATGGTGAAATATTGGCAAAACTGGCAAGCATTGTTGATGCGGGGCATTTAACCCCAGTTGTAGATGAGCAACATTTTGATTTACAAGATGTTGGCAAAGCACATGATTACCTTGCAAGTGGCCAAGCAATGGGTAAAGTTGTGGTATCTATTTAACATTTTATGTTTGTTAAGCATAAAGAGGGAGATATAAATATCCCTCTTTAAGTTTAGTCTGATTTTTTATACCAATTGCATTAAATAAATGCGCTTATAGTGCAATAGATAAACGGTATAATAACGAGGCGAAAATTCAGTATGTCGTTATTCTACATGAGCTATTTAGCCCTCTAGAATAATCATGTTTTCACAAAGCAGGTATTAAACCACCTAGGCATGCAAATTTGAAAAGTGCTCAAGCAAGTTAATTGCAATGTGCCTATCATCAGTGAGGTGAGGCATAAAATAATTAGCCTCAGTCCTTTGATTTGAAACAATTCATACCTAAAAGATAAGCACGGCCGAATCTACCTTATCATTTAGTGCCTTTTACCAGCGGAATACCATTTGTGCCAACAGGAATATAAACAGTAGTATGGTTGGGTGACTCAGCCATTTTTAGTTGGGCATTGATAGCTTCATGTTGCAAGTAATTGGGTGTGAGTGTAGCGTTAATTATTTTTTGTGCCTCAGCTATGCCTTTGGCCTCTTCAACACGGATCTCTGCATCTTTTTTAGCAATGGCTTTTTGTGTTTCTTTTTCCGCAAGTAACTGTTGTGCCGCGAGCTTTTTTTCAACAGCTTGAGCAACAATGTTCGGATAGTTTATATTGCCAATCACCACTTGTTTAATATCAAATGGCGTGGTGTTGAGGTAGCTTTTTAAACGTTTGGTTACTTGAGTTGCGATTGCTTCGCGTTTGGCTTTTAAAGCTCGGCTATCAAACTTTTGTACCTCATCGCGCACATAAGTTCTAAATGTTTCACGCACGTATCGCTTATACCAGTTTTCAGCACCATAGTTTTCTACGACTTTTTTAATAGTACCTGTTTTTATCGAAATTACAGCATGAAAGTCGAAGCTAATATTCAAGTCATCGTTGGCAAGTATGCTAAAGCGTTCAGTATAAGTATTGGGTCGCATATCAATATTAACGACTTGATTACGAAGTAGTGAAAAGCCATAGTTACTTGGTCCAACTAAGCTTCCTTGATACCCGCCTGCTCCCATAAACCTTGGTTGTTCATAAACATAGCCCTCGTGGCCCGCAGGTGTGCTTGGGTTAGTGCATGAACTAATCGCAAATAGTGAGACTGCGATAATGGAAATAAATGTGACAATCGTGCCGATAATATTGGATTCTCTACGCATGTTTTGTTCTTTATAAGGTACAGTTTTGAGCATGGTATTGAATTTTAGGACTATGTGCAATGCTCGATATTCAGTAGTCTAACAAAGTGGCCATTTATTTTTTTGCAATATTAATAACCCTAAGTAGGATGGTTAATTGCTTGTATCGTATAACTTTCAGAGGTGAATATGAAAATCATAACCAAATTAAGTAAGCAGGATTATTTAGACTACAATCGGTTTTTGTTGGGTCGAGTTCAAAAAGAGCATGCTAAACAAAAAACAATGTGGGTTAAAAATTTACTTGTTTGGCTTGTTCTTGTGGTTGTTTTTTATTTTGTTTTGCAATTGCCTGCAATTAAAATGATGCGTATAGATTTTACGTTGATAATTGTAACTGCAACACCCTTTGTGATCCTAATTGGAGCTTTTTTGTATAATCAAAATAAGCTAATTAATCAGGCGGTCCCTTTTGCTGATGGTTTAATCCTCGGCGAAAAAACAATTGAATTTAAAGAGGATGGAATTTACGAAAAGAGCCAGCTGGCTAAGACATTTTATGATTGGAAAGCTGTAGACTCACTTGAGGAAAACTCAGGGACATTATATATCTTTGTTGATAGAGTTTTAGCTTTGATAGTACCTATAGGCTCCAAAGGCGATAATATTGAAATTATTCGAGCTTTTGTAAGCAAAAAACTAGCCGAAAAAGTAGGATAAGGCACTCTTTTTGCTATTAGTACTCTTGGCTTTATGAGCTTGCTTAATATATATTCTTTTTATCAAGCGATAAAAGCAGCGGTTATATAATACAATGCTTTATAGTCAATACTGATAGCTCACAGATAAAAATGCGCTGAGACCTTCACGGGCTGGCAGTGTGTTTAAAGGATAAAATACAGGAGTATCATTGGGTTGATATATTGTTTCATCCAACAAATTTTTGAGTTCAAGTGATAATGTGAGAGTGTTATCACGATTAACACTAAATTGGCGGCTTAGTTTAAGCGTAAGCCAGTCGTAGCCTGTGGCTGCGGGGTTAACAAGTTCTCTGTTGGGGTCAAACAAAATATTATCGTGATATTTTGAGTTACTTAATAAATAAGCACCGACACGCCACTGCATGTTGTCATATGCGAGACCAACCTTAATACTGTTGTTAGGTGACAGATTGATATTATGATTACCTATATCGTCTTTATTACGCTGATGGGCTGCAGAGAGCTCAGTGTACCAATTTGAGGTGAGTTGATGTTTGTATTCTAGCTCAATTCCATAGGATGAAATTTCACCACTATTTTTGTTTTCTAAAGCAAAGTTAGGGTCCGCTGAAGGCTTTAGTAAAATAAGGTCTTGTTCTTTGCTTTTGTATACTGTGGTCGTAAATAGTTTATTGCCTGTTTGATAAAAAAGCTGGGCTTCTGTGGTATTGATAGTCTCAGAGTTTAAATCTGGAGTGCCTTTTTGAATACCTGGTGTTTCGATTGTGCGCTCACCAGATGATGGATGACGAAAAGCTTTTGCATGGCGAAGTTTGAGGGTCCATAAATCATTGATATGATATATAAGCCCCAGCCGTGGAATAAAGTCATTTTGGTTATCAATGTTATTCGTCAGTGCTATTGAAGTTACATATTGCCCGCCTAATTCAATACTCAAGTCAGGCGTGAACGCATATTTGATTTGCCCATAAATACTAGCGTAACGCTCTTTAGTATCAGGTACTGTTGAGGCCTTGTAAACACGACGGTGCTCGTAGGTTGCGCCAATAAGTAGGGTGGTTTGCTCAGATAAGTCACCGCTTAGGTTTAGCTCTAAAAGTCGAATATTTAATGGTGATTTAATCCTAGTAAAGCTGTCAGCTAAGCCGTTACTGCTCCATTCCATAACCTTATCAATATTGGTGTAATGACTATCAAGCTGCCAGCGACTATCAAAACGATGTTTATAGCTTAAATTTGTTAGTGTTGATGGATGGCGTTTTGACCAAGGTAGGTAGCGCTCCTGTGGTGCATCCCAAAAGTTAGCAAACCTGTCTTGTAGGCTTCTAAAGTGTGAAAGAGACAGCGCTTTATAATTTAGGTCTAAATGAAGTGTTTTTTCTGTTTGGAACGCTTTTTTGCTAAATGTTGTTTGGGTAGTTGGGTCTAATGTTTTTGCATCCCACCCATCAACATCGGTATAAAGTAAATGCAAAGCAGCATTAAAATCGTCTTTTTTGTATAAGTAACTGCCTTCGACTATTTGTGTACCAAAACTGCCGTACGTTGCACTTTGATATGCCTCTAAGCCATCAGATTGTGGTTTTCGGGTAATAATATTAAATACGCCTTGGTAGGCATTGGTTCCGTATAGTACAGATCCCGGTCCGCGAATGTACTCAATTCGCTCAATAGATGAAATTGGGATGGAGGTATATAAACTATGCACGCCGGTTAAATTACCAAACGGCCTGCCATTTATTAGTCCTAAGTGCTGTAGTATGCCAGTCCAAGGTTTGCTTCCTCGTGTCGCTATTGCGGTTAAAACTCCATAGTTACTGTTTACTGATACTACTCGTTCAAGTATTTCATAGAGCCGATGAGCACCGAATTGTTCTATTTGTTGACGAGAGATCACCGAAATACTGGCATTTGTATCACGAAGAGATTCTTCCTGTTTTGAAGCCGTAATAACTTGCATATTTAGTAGGTCTTCCAGAGACAACTCAAAAAGAGAAGTGTTTTGCTCAGCTGTTGCCGCCACAGGGCATAGCAATATAGAAAGAGTTAGCAAGGAGAGTAGGTAATCTTTTGGATGAGTCATTTATGCTTTTCTAAAAATGAGTTACTTAAAAAAGATAGCAGATAATAATTTCGATTCAATAATATAGAGGCTTTGGCTTATAAACTTAGCTTGGTACTAGGCGGCTTTACAATGCATATTTTACAATATTGTTATTGTCAGCCCTATCTATATTTCGTTAATAGGAAATCAAATGTTACTAGAGTTTAGCACTAAGATAACGTTATACTTTTGCAGCATAAAACACAGTTATTGGCTTGATAAGCTAGAATTTAAAGGAAATAGAATAATGAAAATCGCACTTGTGTTGTTATTAACATTAACAGGCTTATCTATGCCTGCTTTTGCAAAAAATGATGTTTATGGCACTGTAAATAGCATCAATCTTCGCTCTGATGCTCAATATGACGATCATATCGTTTATGTTCGACTTGATATAATAAAAGACTATTCAGTGTTTGAAAGTTGTATTTCAGACACTGATAACCTAGTTTGGGAGTTAGATCTGTCTTCATCAGTATCTCAATATCAGTATGATTTGTTGCTAAGCTCTTATAAAGCGCAGTTACCTGTACGCATTATAGGTCAAAAAGATGTGTGCGAAAATGGAGTCGGGAGTTCAGATACAATTATTGAGCTCAGCCCATGGAGTTGGCCAGAAATAATAAAAAATAATAAAAAAAGCTAATCCTGGCCACTGCAAAGCGCGAATTTTGCTTAATTAATTGACGTTCGTTCAAGGAGGAACGATAGCGAGTTTACCCGTTATGGTGTGTTATTGCTTTATTGACCTTGCTTGCT
This sequence comes from Pseudoalteromonas sp. SANK 73390, assembly GCF_054966645.1. NCBI lineage: Bacteria > Pseudomonadati > Pseudomonadota > Gammaproteobacteria > Alteromonadales > Pseudoalteromonadaceae > Pseudoalteromonas > Pseudoalteromonas sp. SANK 73390. The sequence continues at coordinate 114,107 of NZ_ARPN01000053.1, read as the reverse complement.
ATTGAGAGCGTGAATGAAGCAAGAGTATCATGTTGGAAGAGCTAACAAATTTAGGGTTCGATTACTATAAAAAGTGTTAGTTAGGGGTAACTATAACTGTAATCGTATCTGAATAAGTGCCAGCAGCATCAAGGCCTTGAGACTGCGGGGTGACTTTTAAAATCGTTGCTTTGGTGTTTCCTGCGGTTCCATTACCAGCCGCTGTTGCGCTTAAGTGTTTGTATGTACCGTTTTGTAAATCAATACCTGAGTCTTTACCAATATCTAGTGTGTACGCAATTTTACTCTTTTGCGAGTTGTTCGCGATTAAAAAACCACCGTTTGCAGAGCGATACTCTGTTGTGGCATTTTCTCCAGTATTACACCAAACGTTTAGCGTACCGATATCTTGCGCTTTTTGTGTTGCGTCAAGGTTTAAACTGACTTCATTGGTTGAACCACTGGTGGTTTTACACACAGGTTCAATCGTCCCCTCAAATGAAAACTTAGCTTCATTTCCAGAAGTACTTAAAACCGTGGCAGCAGCAGAGCCTGAAGTAAGCATCAAAGTAGCAAAGAGTGGTTTAATTAAAGTGTTCATAGTCTCCCCCTTAAGCCTAAATTACAGCAGGTGTATCTGAATTTGCAACCTATTAAGTACTAAAGTTTAGCTTTTATAGGTTGCTAATACGAGTTGTTTTGTCTAAAGGAAGAATTAATTTACAGGGTAAAGTACGTGTTTAAACCTATTTATGTCATAAAAAATAAACAGATAAACCTATCGAGGGGTTAATTAAAGCTGGTTTTTATTTATTCATTCATATAGGTGTTGGTTTTAGTGCATTATCATAAAAAATGAGCGACTATTTATCGCTCGTTTTTTATGGGGTCGGTACAAACAACAAATGCGACGTTATCGCTTTTATTGTTATATTTACTTTTTAGTTCGGGCTTACTGTTACCGTGATAGTGTCTGAGTAAGTACCTGCGTCATTTAAGCCATTTGATTGTGGTGTGATTTTTAAAGCTGTCGCTTTAGTCTCACCTGTGCTGCCAGTACCAGCTTCGGTCGTTGAATGTTTGAAAGCGCCACTTTTTAAATCAACACCTGTAGTTGTGCCTATGTCTAAGGTGTAAGCAATTTTACTTTTTTGTGTATTGTTAGCAATTAAAAAACCACCGTTTAATGAACTATATTCTGTGGTCGCATTTTTTCCGGTGTTACACCACACATCTAGCGTACCAATATCTTGAGTTTCTTGGGTAGCGTCAAGGTTTAGTCCTGTAACACTATTTGCTGTACCACTATCAGTTTTACATAGTGGTTCGATAGTACCTTCAAACGAAAACTTAGCTTCGTTGCCAGTGCTACTTGAAACGGCAGCTGCGGCAGAAATTGAAGTGATAGCTGAAGCAACAAGTAATGATTTTAGTAATGTGTTCATGGCGTTCCCCTTAAATAAATACAGCAAGTCGTTTTTATTTGTTTAAATGAGTTGGGTGTAATTACCCGTTTGCTGTAAATAAAAGCAAGTGGTGTGCCACTATTTTATTTTTAATTTTTATTTTTTACTGTGTTTTGTTTTATTGTTTTTTATTAATAAGTTATCTTGGGGAGACGGTAAGTGATAAATTATCTTGGTAATTGCCAGCAGGCATCATTTCGACGTTTCCTAACATAAACTCAAACCCATACCACTTATTTTTGACGCCTGAAAAAAAGTTATAACTTCGCATGAGTCGCTCTGAAGACGAAATTTTGACGTTATCGAAACGAATTGAGTAATCAATCAATGCCTGAATGTCGGTTTCATGACGTAAGCCGTTGTATTCAGAATCAACGACAATATCGTAAGAGCTATTACTGAGTATTTTTATTCCCCAATTAAAACGCATATTGCTTTTCAGCTCTCCTAAATCAATTTGATAATGTCCGCTACTGCCAGATACTTTACCTTTACTTGAATTATCTAATGAAATTGAAATTCTGGGTTGTGAGTAGTACGTCATGTCCAAAAATTGTTCATCAATCACCTTATTGTTGCGTACAATAGAGACTTTAATGCTTCCTATATAATCGCCAGCAGGAAACAAGCTGTAGTGTCTCAAGCGTAACCACATTTGCGTAGAACGGCTATTTAGTGGCGTCTTTCCTATGCCATTTCTAATTCTAATGCGTTTAAATTGAGCATCCTGTAGTTTTGCATATTTGTAGTCAGTGGGGCCATCAAAGACAAAAGAGTAATAATCGACATCTTCAACCCAGATTTCATCAGCACAATTAAGTAAGTTTTCAGAAACTTGGACTTTTAATGGTAGATAGACTGAGACGCGCTTACTTTGTTCTTCAATTATTTCAGACGGGTTAAATGTGGCTAAAAAATTGCCATTACACGCGTTACGGTTTGCTAATGCATCGGATGTTGACAACCAATAACTCAAAAAAAGTAAAATAAAGACCTTTAACTTCACTTGCGTGTGCCTCCTTTTGATAGGGCTTGTTGTTTGAGTTCAATGGTGCCAATTCTCATAAATCGTTTCTCTACATCTTTGACTGTAAAATACCCTGTTGCATTGCCCAGCTTAATGATGTAATTGCCGGTGCTTATCCCTTCAATAACAAACCTGCCTGTGCGGTTAGTAAAGAATGCGCGGTTAAGTGGTGCTTCATTACTGGTTGTGTCGCTCTGTAGTTTCGTCACGTATCCACGTTGCATTGCAATAGGTATGCCTTGTTCATCTAATAAGGTACCTATGACTGTGTAAGATAGATCTGAACCGATTTGAATATGATGGCCAGTGTTGGCACCGCCGACCATTGTGTACATACCCGGTCCCCAGTCATAGCCTAATGGTGCATCAGGTACGTCTATATTAAATTGATAGCTGGTATAACTTGAGCCGACATCAATTAATGCGCCAATGCGTTCGTCTGGTTTAGTTTTGGCGCGACCAAAGCGGTCAGTATTTACTAATACATCAGTGTTTTTTAGGGTTTTATGTTTGGTTACCACCGCAAATGGTGTGGTGGTGGTTGCGCCTAAGCCAAGGTAGCCATCAGCCACTCCGACACTGGTAGATAAGTTAATACTGGCTCTACCATCACTTTTTAATCTTGTGTGTGTATAGTTATTTGCATTAACATCGGCTCTAAAAAACGCCCCAGTATAGCTTGCCTTAATTTGCTCTTGCCTAAAGTCACTGCCTTTTTCAGCGCGTAACTCGTAGCCATAATCATTAATAAAATTATTATTATTTTTGCTGTAGCTGGTGGAAGCCGTTTTGCTACGGTTATTATATTGTGCCCTTGAACGCGTATTATTTTGGCTATCGTAGTAATTCCAAGTGACATTCAAAATGAACTGGTTTTCACTGATTATGCGCAGGTCTTCACTTGCATTATGATTATATCCAACCCTTAAACGTATGCCTTCGTAGCGTAAGTTAAACTCGCTTGATACATTTTTGGTAACTAGGTTGTCATTGTTTACTGCTCTGGAGGCATTAACGTTGAAATCTAGGTGGTCATTGATAATGTAACTGTAATCTAAAAATGTGCGTTTGGTATTACTAATAGTATTGAACTGTTGCCAAGGTGTGTTGGTAAAGTTCTTCCTAATTTCATAGCCTAAACGTAAATTAGGTGAACCATAGTTTCCATGGCCAAATATACTGTGCTCTGTTTCTATTGAGTATGCATCTCCCGATGCTTGTGGTGCTTTGCTTTGCGAGTAGCGAAGCGATATATTTCCCAACAAGCTATTTAAAGTGGTTACAGAGCCCAATATGTGTCCAAGCGAATGCACGGCCCCATTGACACCAAGAGTGAGTTTATCTGTCACACCATATTCATAACTACCCGTTACTAGCATGTCATCATCATAATGATATCGACCATTATCGACAGAAGAAAGGTAACCAAATGTAAGTGAGTAGTCGCTTATCCCTTGTGCCAATAACCTTGAGTTGTAGTGAGTGGTAAAGTCGAATGTTTGTGTTTCACCATTGGCATAAGTTGCAATGATATGAATGTTATTGATGCCAGAAGTTAAAGGTAAATCACTTAAGTCGTAGCGCCCAGCTTTAAGCCTTATTCTTGAAATAAGAAACTCGTTGATAAATACTTCCAGTGTTGCTGGGCGTGGCAAAACAAATTGCTGACTGTTTCCTGGGGTTGTTTTTCGCTGAGGCTGTAGCTGTGAGTAGGCTTTTTCAATTTTAAAACCCGCAAGTTGAGTGCCCAAAAGGTGACCGGTGCTGCTTGTTTGGGTGTCACCTAGCGTCATTCTTAAAGGCTTGTCTGGTTGGTCATAAAAAAGGGCGAGATCACCGCGAGAAAATTGGCTTGGTTGGCTCTTACCGTTTTCCCAAAAGACTGAACTGCTAAAGTTGACACCGTCACCACCGCCAACGTTTGAGTTAATCAGCCACTCAAACTGAGAGTTATAATTTTGGTTATTATTACTGCGTTCATGAGCGAAATTAAAGTTATTAAGTACAGCCCAATATGCTTCACCTTTTGGTAATTCAAAATGCTTTTGGCGAGCATATGACAGGTTATCTGTTGCCATTGCGGCTTCACTTAAAGACATATTAATAGTGAGATCTTGAGGCTGTAACGACAAAAAAATGCCCTGTACTTCAAACTCTTCAGGTGTTAATTCTTGTTGCGCTTTACTTGCGAGCCATACCAGTACTTTTTGACTTAAAATACCTTGCAGGTTTTGTTTGAATGAAGCAGCAGACACTGACTTTAATTCAAGCCCGTTAATGACGGCAGGAATTTGCCCCACTTCGGCATTATTTAGCCGAACCGGAAAGTCCATCGTATACACTCTCGAAAGTGAAGGCGTTGCCCACATAAAAAGAAGCATGAGCAATGCACACTTCAATTGAGTAGGCCAATTATCAAAGCCTATTTTTGTCATTATTAATATATTACTTTGGAGCAAGAAGGTTAATGAGGGTTGCGCTTTTGGTCACTTTACCATTGAGTAGTGGCTGTAGATTAACAACCATAGAGTGCCCCGGCATGATAAAGCGCCCGGAGGTGACTGCTTGAAATTCAGTCCAGCGAACCTTAGTTTCTTGTTGATGGAAACGATATTCAAAGTGAGATAAGTCTAATACTCGCTCACCTTCATTCTCAATTGTTAAATTGCAATCAACAAGCTCACTGCAATCTAAAGTTGCTTTTTGTTGGGCTTGAATACCGTTGGGGCTAACAAAGACTAAAGTTGCAAAATTGAAGACCATTTTTACCCCAGACTTTTCTTCTTCATTTGGTAATGGAAGTTGTTTAAATACAATGCGATATGAGTTTGTCTGTTTTAACTCGGGCGAGCCAAGGTATTTTGCTCGAAAAACTTGATAGCCCCTTGCAGGTACTTCAATTTGCGGCGGTAAAACAATAAAGTCTTCTTCAGCGCTGACCAACACTTCTTTTTGGTCTTTATCAAAGGTGCGCTTAAATACTTCTATTTCTATAGGTAGGGCACTGTCACTTTGATTTTGTAGGCGATATGTCACAACGGATTTTTTACCATGTGCTGCAAGGTCGACAATCATAGGTTGAACTTGATAGGCCATGATCGGGGTTGATAAACACCACAGTAGTAACAACAATTTACGCATCATGATTTTTTACTTAAAAACGTGACTTAATATTTTGCAATACGATACCTTTTGTATTTGCTAATACAAGCATAATTTATGAAGTTAAGATAAATATTGGCTAAACAAAGCCTTTTTGTTGTTCATATTGTATGTTTGGTAGGCAGGGTAATCATAAAAATTAGCAATAAGTATTCAAGTAAGTGAGTAGTCTGTCGATATTAATATTATGACATGTATAAGGATATCATCATGCAAATCAAAACTGATCAATATCTTGATTTAAGTGCTTTTACACGTAAATCCAGCGCTTTAATATCAAAAAATGAATTACTAAGCCTCGATACAGCATTAAAAAACAAAGCACAAACTGACATAGAAGATGATCCCAAGTTAATTCAATTTGCAACGCGGGCGCACAAATACGCAATTATCAATCTATCTAATCCAAATGAAGCGCCAGAATATCGCTATGGCAATCTCACTCAGGTTGATGATATAGAAGCATTTTTAAAGCACCAAGATAGGCTTAGCAAAGATAAAAGTGATATTTTGCGTGCCTATACGCCTTCAAAAGAGTATTTAACCCTGCTTGATAAAATGAATGATGAGACACTCAATAAATTTGTTGATGTGTTGTCACGCTCATTTGAATTGGGTGGAGCATTTAGTGATAAAGCGAAAGAGAAAGCGCAAGAGCTTATCAATGTGATGAGTAAAATGTCCGAAGATGAGATCAAAAGCTCAGTTGAAACATTGCTGAAGTTATCAGAGCAAGAAGAGTCGGCACCGATTAGTTCAGCAAAGCTTCTTCTGCCAGCTCAGTCGATTAGTCATATTGAGCTTCATATATATTCAAAATCGGCAGACTTTCATCCGCTTTTTATGCAAGGAATTGCAAATAATAAACTAACTCACAAGTATGTTGATTTGCTTAGTAGCAATAAATATACACAGGGTGATATGCAAAATATTAATGGGCATCTGCAGCAAAGTAGCTTTGCGCAAAGTAAAGGTATTATTGATATGGCTCAAACGGTTAAGCGCAATGAGCAAGCCTCATTTATGGCTATGCTTAGTAATGCTCAAAAGCAAAGTGACAATAATGTGTTTGCATATATTAGCCAGCAACTCAATATTGATGAGCACACGAGTGCCTATGAAAGTTCACTAGGTGGCTATGTTTTATATACCGACAGTTTACCATCAGATTCTCAACGCAGTCGATTTTACAGTGAGCTATTACATGCATATGAAAGTCGAGGCACTGCTTGGGTTGAAAATGTGATTGAGCATGTAAAAGAGCGACCTCCTCAAATGCAAAATACTATTTGGCAAGCTATAAATAAAGATGTGGATGCAAAGCCCGAAATTTATAATTATGCAGATTCCATAGAGGTGTGGATGACATCGCGGTTAGGTTCAATTACTCGCGAATTTGAGCAATATCAAATTAAGCAAATCTATAAAAGCGCTGAGGAAGCGGATATACCCAAAAATGTTGGCTTACTTACTTGGGTAAAGCAAACCTCATTGATTTTTGGAGAGTAAAATGTTTAAAGTAAGCCCAAGTGTTTGATAAAAATATAAATTAGCTACCTTTAAAACTGATACCTTAAACCAGCGTAATAACGTCGACCATTAGCGTACACACCAGTTGGTGCATATGCGTTGCGATCATAAGTGTAAACATGTTCATTGGTTAAATTGATAAATTCAAACTGTGCATCAAGGTTATGGGTTAGTTTAATACTCAGGCTACCATCTAATTGACCATAGCTATCCATCATAGTTTCACCCACGCCTGTGGCAAATTGAGTTCGAAAGTTATAACTTAGGCGGGTACTTATTATATGATTTTCATAATAAGCCGTGAGATTGGTACTATGTTTTGATGTACCAGGTACATTATTTTTTAGCTTCAAATTGGTATGGTCACGCTCGCCATCTACAAAGGTATAATTAGCAATGATGCCAAAGCCATAAGCCAATGCTTGTTGGTAACTTAGCTCAGCACCTCTAATACTTCCTCCGGTGCCGTTATTTGGCCGGTCAATCGACATTATAATACCTTCGTGGCGCTCAAGTTTGCGTTCAAACTCGATAAAAGACTCAACATCTTTATTAAATATTGCGATAGAAGCAAGTCCTGCATCAGCAAAGTACCACTCGATACTGGCATCAAATTGCGCGGCACGATAAGGGTCTAAATTGGCATTACCGCCTTGCCCTTGGGCTTGTGTTACATTGTAATTGGTAGAGGGCATAAGGTGATGAAATTGTGCGCGAGACATCACTCTAGCCATAGCAAAGCGTGCGACTAAGTCATCATTAATATCAACTTTGAGATTGGCGCTGGGTAAAATGTCGGTATAGTTTCTGTTGTCTTGGTACCACATATAGCTATCTGGTGATTCGATAGGGGAAGCCACGCGTTTATATGCGCCCGAATCTTGAAAGGTTTTTACCATACGAATACCAATATTAGCGTCGAAGTGCTCACCTGCTAATTGTAGTTGTCCATAACTTGCTAACGTTTGTTCAGCAATATTAAAACGACTTGCTTTTTCAACAACTTGTTCAAAATTAAGTGTATTGAAGTCTATTGCAAGTGCGTTGATATTGGCATAGCTATAATGCTTTAGCGTTTGTGAATTACCAATCCCCGTGAGGTAATCATCAACAAACTTCGCGGGATAACTGGCTAATGTGGTGCCAAGCTGGCCTGCGAGCCCATCTAGCCCGCCACCGATTGAGCGATGGCGTAAAAAGTCACGTTGGTGATCTTTCAATTTTATACCAAATTTAATGGCTGCTACTTTTTTATAATGAATGTCATAGGTAAAGTCTGCTTGTACAAAGTAGGCTTTATCTTTGCCTGTTTGGCTGTCATTTCTCGCTTCACTTAGCAGCCAGTTACTTCCCTTATGTACCGGAATGGCATATTTGGCAATTATATTTTTCGGTTGAGATGTATTCACCGAAAACTCGGTATTTGCTGAAAATTGTGCGGTGATATCTTCTTTCGTGCCACCTTCACCATGACTAAAGCCGACTTGCAGTTGGTTTGACCAGTAGATACCATCGTAAAGTAAGTCAAAATGTACACTTTTCGTACTGAGCTGAGAGTCTCGCCAGATGGCTTCCATGCTGGTGTTAAAGGGGGCTGCGGTGGATAAATATGTCGCACTCGTTACAGTGTTATCTATTGTTTCTAAATGAGTTACTGCGCCACCTAAATCGATTGATTTAGCACTTTGCCATAAAAAGTTTTGGTTATTATTGTCGGCATCAAGATGAGAGTAAAGTAAGTGACCATTAAGGCGTAGGCGCGGCGTAAGCTGTAAAGATGTATTGATAGTGAAAGCGTCAAGTGCGCGCTTTTGCTGAAAAACCGCCGAGCCACCACCGCCAGGGAACCACAGCATTTGATTATTACTTGATTCAGTTTGCGGTTGAGCAAACCAATGATCATTGCGGCCTTGATACAAAGTACGCTCATGCCAGCCCCATGATTCTAAGCCATCGCGTCTTAGGCTGCGGTTTCGGCTGGTCGCGGTGAATAAAATAGCATAATCACCACGGTCACTATGGTAGTTATAGATGGCGGACAATTGTGGGTCTACCTTATTGCTCAAATCATTGTATTGAAGCTGCGTTGTGACTACTGTGTAACCAGAGGGTGTGAGCAAGGGATCGCGTGTTTTTATATTGATAGCACCACCCAGTGATCCTTCATCTTGCGAAGCTTGAGGTGTTTTTACTACTTCTAAGCTTGACACAATTTCACTAGGTAACAGTGTAAAGTTAAACCCTCTACTGGGTTGGCTTGAGATCCACCAGTCAGCCGATGCAAGGTATTGCCCGTTCAAATACGTTCTATTTTGCTCAGGTGTTGTGCCCCTAACACCAATACGTTCACCTTCACCTTGTGCCCGGGAGAGTGATACTCCCGTGAGTCGTTGCAAAGCTTCAGCTACATTTTTATCTGGAAATTTTCCGATGTCTTCAGAGCTTACCGTATCTGAAATTTGTTGATTGTGGCGTTTATTACTGAGAGACTTGACAACGCTGTCACTAAAGGCACGAATTTCTATGCGTTCAAGGGGGTTTTTTAGGTGCTTGAATTTGCTCTGCTGCATAGCTTGAATTTACAATGATGATTATGCTGGAAGCAGTTGTAAGGGGAAGATTTTTTTTCATTGTGCTCAACTTAAAATACAAGCTAATTACCTTTGATTGATACCATAATACGCTTTTATTACAAGCCTAACCATAGTTATACAAAGTTTTAGTCGAGGATGGTTGATAACCTAAATAAACGTTTTTTAATCAATGAGATACTAGTCGACTTTGACAGTTTGTCGGTACAAGTTGGCGGCTCTAAAAGAAGCATCGAAGTGAAGCATGCCGAATTATTGCGCCTACTGATTATCAACAAAGGGCAGGTTGTTACGCGTGAAGTTATCCTCAACACTGTATGGCCGGGCACGATTGTTAGCGATAACTCAGTGAGCCAGTTGGTGGTTCAACTTAGAAAACTACTCGGTGATAATCCTTCCGATCCTAAAATAATAAAAACGGTGCCCCGTTTGGGCTATCAGTGTATTGCGCAGATAGAAAAAGCGCCGACGCTGCTTGAGCAGATTGAAGAGATATCTCGCGGTCGCGGGGTTCAATTTGCTTTGATAGGGTTTACGGTTGGCTTACTTGTGAGTGTGTTCACTAAGTTCGCAGTTGAACTGTGGCAAAGTAAAACACAGCAAAGCTATTTATCTGCAACGAGAATTACTTCATCACCCGGTGCTGAAGTGTTTATTCGCTTTTCACCAGATGGCAAATACCTTGCCTACAGTTATCTTGCTGAAGGTGCTGATCAATTCGATTTAGCTGTGTACGACTTAGAAACAAAGATTACCCATACTATAAAAAGTAGCGGTTACAGTGAAGAGTCAGCGAGTTGGTCAAGTGATGGTAATTGGCTCATCTATTCTCGCTCCGATCCGTTTTCTTGCGAGGTACGTACGTTAAACATTAAAGGCCCTGTTGAGACGTGGCGTTTGGCCAGAGACAATCTATTAGATAGTTGCAATAGCGCACAGGACTCTGCACCTTGGTTGGAGTATCAGGCGGGTCATTTTATTACTAAAGCATGGGATAAACACGGCGCATATTTGCAGTCGGTACATATTTTAATTGACGATGAACTTATGCGCGTAATAGAAAAAAAACCGTTACCCTTTCGTGATATTACTCATTATCAGGTAAAGCATCAAAGCTTACTATATCAGTCAAAAGAACAAGGAATATACTTTTCTGAATTGAATAACTTGAAGCAAACTGAAAATATGACAACCAGAGTCTCAAAGCAAGCTTATTCAGCTATCAGTCAGGGGCGAGCACTTGGCACGGTAGTTGTTGCAAAGCAAAATATTGAGTTATGGGAATCACATGATAAGCAAACATTATATTCAGGTTTTGGTACGATATCAGAATTAGATGTGAATGCTGTGGCATCTGTTTCAGCTCATACGGAGGGGGTTGCTGAAGTTAATTTTTATCAGCTTGAAATAAACGAATCAGTTGTGAGCGCGCAAAAACAGTTAACCTCTCCTGCTCGGATGGATTTAATCGCTACGTTATCACAAGATGGGGCAAGCTTTATTTATGCTTCAGTGGGGGCCGAAAATAGAAACGCCCAGCAATTTGAACTGTGGTACAAACATGCATTTAGACCAACTTCCAGTCTCCTTGGCACTTTACCCTTAGGTGAAATACCCGCTTTGTTACTGTTGTCACCTAGTGGTGATTATTTGGCAGTAATGTCAAAATCGAACAAGGTGTTTTTAGTGAATGCATTTACCAAAGAAGTAAAAAAAATCATCGATAATTTTGCTCAAATCGCAAACTTACATTGGTCTAAAGATGGAAAGGTTTTACATTACCAAGCCAAACTGTCGCAAATGCAATCATGGCAACGTTGGCAGTTTAATTTATCGCAAGGTCGCTCCGAGCAATATATGCAAAGTGTTGTTGAGCATGAACTTGCATTAGCTGAGCGTAATCTCAGCTTTACTGATTACCAAGCCCAAGTTCGTGACTACTTAATAAACAAATTAGATAGCCAGTTTGATGTTGAGCAGTTGCGTGTATCACTCTCATTATATCAACCTGCCGTGTATCGAGATGGCGTTTATTTTGTCCTAAAAAGGGGTCATCAACTCATACTTTATCGTTACTTAACACATGAGAGTAAACTCGAATTAATTCAACCTATCGGATTACATTTATATTCAGGTATTTCAGAGCTACAAGTTTTATCAAGTTATGATGGCACTAAAGTGATATTCAATCGAATTAACAATTATGAGAGTGATATTGTGTTGTTGCAGTATTAGTTATGCTTATGATTTAACTCTTTTAAAAATTGGGTGATGGCGTGTGTGTTCCAACGCCTTTGCTGAGCTTCTTGTAGAGATTGTAGTGCGAACTCTTTAGCTTGAGGTGATGACTTTGCCAGCTTTGCCAGCTTTGCAGCGAGTAATAATAGGTGTGGATGAGTGCTGTCTAAGTTTAAGCCTTTGTCGAGCCACTTTCTTGCTTGTATAAGATCTTTGGAAATTTCAAGATGGGTGCTGACTAACTTCAAAATAGAACGAAGGTGGCCTTGTGAGCTTGCTTGCTCAAGTAGCTCAATGGCTTGAGCTAGTTTAGTGTCATGAGGCTCTTTTTGTAGCAAAATGCTAGCAAGGCGATATTTGGCAACATCCATTGAGTTTGCTGCATGCTCTAGCCAAAGCGTTCCCAACTTATGGGAGTGTGAGTTTAACAAGACATTGGCAATACGATACTGTGCTAAATCTAACCCATTTTTGGCCGCAGCAACATATAAGTCATCCGCTGGATTTTCTGAACGCCAGTGAGAGCGCAATAACTGATAAGCATTGAAGTCTTTCATGCTCAGCCAGTTAGCAATGTAATATTGTACTTGAGCAACGCCTTGCTCTGCGGCATCAATATTTTGTCTCAGCTGTGCTTCGTAGGTCTTTTTTTGGATTGCGAATGTTGCTTGATATTGCTCCCCTTTGTAAGTTGTGAAGTGATAAATTAAGGTGTGGCTATTTTTCGCTCCACTATAACGCCATTTCTCTACGGCATTGAGTAAGCTGGCGGTAAAAATGTGTTTTGGGTAGCTATCGACAATATCGATATTGGTTACTTTACCACTGGCATCAACATCAAACTCTAACCATACCCATCCTTCAACGCCTTGTCGCATTGCTTCTTTAGGGTATTCGGGTAATACGTTGTGAGTTTTAGTAATGTTAGTATCATCTTGAGCTGTGTTTAGGAGTGACGGCGTAGCCCCCAAACGATAAGTTGAGTTTAAGCGTACTTTTTGCGATTTTAAAAACGTTTTTAAGCTGTTGGGGGTGCTTGACTGTTGTAATACGAGTTGTGCGGTTTGCGATGCTTCTGAGATACCAAAATCTTTAGCCAACGAAAACCAAGCAAAGGCATCAGCTTGGCTTTTATCTACACCTTGACCGTACAAGTACATAACGCCAAGATTATACATGGCATCGGCGTTGCCAAGTTTTGCAAGGCGGGTAAACTCATCAAATGCTGATTGGTAGTTTGTATTTTGATAGGCAAGCGTCGCGTTATAAAGATCAGCTTTGGCAAGCCAGCTACACCCCAACAAAAAATAAATAATTAGCCAAGTAATGAGGTTGTTGAACATTTTAATGGTTACTCATCTTTTGACTTATACCTATTTTAAACATATTGCGTTTGTACTGATTATCTAACCACAATATAACGCAAATATAAATAATACCAATTGCATTAAATAAGTGAGCAGATATTGCGATAGATAAATGACTTAATGTTTAAAAAAGTTGGCATAATAAAAGCTGATAGCAAATGCTATCAGCTTTTGATGCTCCGGGCAGGGAGCATATTAAGTCGACCTGTGTTAGCACGAAAACGACTTAATTATTTACAACAAAGCTTACGCTTTATCGAGGTTCTACAGTGACATACTATGATGTGTGAACTTTTTTTTAGATGCTAAAAGTTAAATCGAATGCCAGCACTAAATCGTCTTCCATCGGCATATACCCCGGTTAGCGCTTGCTTAACCCCTTCTTTTTGATAGCTGAATGTATGTTGATCAGTTAAGTTGATGGCTTCAACAATAAATGCAATATTTTCGTTGTAGTTGTACGTAATATTCGCATCAACCTGAGCGTAGTCATCAATGTAGCCAGGCCAATCACGGCCAGTATTATAGCCTGTTCTAAAGTTGTATGAGATGCGGGCACTGATGAATTCGTTTTCATAGTATGAGCTTAGGTTAACGGTATGCTCAGAGTTACCAGGAATTTTAATATCCTTACCTTCATTGTCTTTTGCTTCACCGTCCACATAGGTGTAATTGGCAGCGACACCAAAGCCTGCGTATAACTCTTGCTGGTAGCCAAGCTCTATACCTTGAATTCGACCTGCCTTACCATTAATGGGGCGACTGATCAGTACTTCTGTATTTTCGTGTACTTCAAGTGTGGGTTTGCTTTCAATAAACGATTGAATATCTTTGTAGAAAAGTACCGCAGAAAATAAACCAGCCTCATTAAAGTACCATTCAATGCCAGCATCAAATTGAGTGGCACGATAAGGGTCAATCTCAGCATTACCTCCAGTGCCTGTTTGTGTTTCTAAGTTGTATGATGTAGAGGCGGTCATATCGGCATAATCTGGGCGAGACATTACGCGGGCCGCAGAAAAGCGCATAAGTAAGTCATCATCTAAATCAATAGCGAGGTTCAAGCTGGGTAGAATGTCAAAGTAATCTTTTTCTTGTGTGGTCCATACTTCTGAGCCAGACTTGCCAGCGTAAGCTGAAGACGTTTGTTTAGTATTCACTAACCTAACACCTAAATTACCACGCAGTCCATCAGCATCTAGATTCGCTTTGATATAAGCGGCGGTAATTTTTTCATTGATATCAAAGGTACTGGCCTTTAGTACGCGATAGTTCCACCCCAATGCATCGCCTTGTTGACGAATTTTGTCTGCATCGGTAAGCGCATAGCTGCGCGTGGTTCCATCTGAGCCTAATCCTGATAAATAATCTGCAGGCATTGCTTTGGAGAAATCGGCCAAGCGCCAATTAAGATCGGTGCGGTTATCTGTTGTGTGTTTGGTATTAAAACGACTATGATCTCGATATTTTACCCCCATTTTTAATTGACTAAAAATGGCGACGTCGATAGGGCGTGTAAAGTCGGCTTGAAAATAATGTTCATCATCTTTGGCATCATTGCTGTCATATCGCAAGAAGCCTAAATGCCACTTTTCCCCATCATTGGGATTAGCGGCATAGCTGGTGCGAATATCTTCGATTTGTGAGGCATCAAAGCTATGCACATAGTTACCCTCCCAGCCTACTGAGCGATCAGCCTGTGAGCCACCAGAACCCTCGGTGTAACCGATGTGGTATGCAGACTCCCAAAGTTCGCCTTGATGTTCAACTTTTAAATCGTATGACTTAGTTTTTAGTTCAGAGTTGCGAACCTTAGTTTCATCTAAAATGTTGTTGCCATCTGGTGATAAACCCAGCGTACCACCGACAGCCATTTTTCCCACAACACTGTGATCAATCACTGTAATATCGGTATATTGCGAACCGCCATAGCCCGGTAACCACAGAAAGTTTTGATTTTCATTGTCGGCTTCAAGGGTTGAATCTAGTGCATTAAATGCGATATCTAAATCGTCGCTAGGGCGATATTGTAGTGCGAGGTTAGCCCCTGTGCGAACACGCTGTTGGGAGAACATCGCAGAGCCACCGCCACCAGGGCTATAAACATTTTCTTCCACTGAGCCATCAGCTAGGGTAATGTCACGATAGGTCCAAGACCAAGCTTCAATACCATCACGACGTAAGTTGCGCTCTTGGCGAACAACTGAAATAAGTGCACCAAAAGATTCATCTT
The DNA here is from genome assembly GCF_054966645.1 of Pseudoalteromonas sp. SANK 73390. Lineage (NCBI taxonomy): Bacteria > Pseudomonadati > Pseudomonadota > Gammaproteobacteria > Alteromonadales > Pseudoalteromonadaceae > Pseudoalteromonas > Pseudoalteromonas sp. SANK 73390. Next base: position 98,514 of record NZ_ARPN01000053.1, on the reverse strand, counting down.
CGGTTTTAAAATTATACATCGCAGACAATTGCGGATCTGTTTCGCCTGATACTTCACTATGTTGAGCAATAATGGAACCAGAGATTTTATTTGCTTCTAAATCAAGAGGTTTTCGAGTGCGAACGATCACGGTACCACCAATTGAGCCTTCATCAATATCTGCTTCAGGTGATTTATAAACTTCTAACCCAGATATGATCTCTGAGGGTAACATCGTATAGTTAAAGCCACGACTCGCTGCAGAGTTGGTCCACCAGTCAGCAGAGCCAACTGCTTGGCCATTAAGCAAAGTCCTATTTTGACTTTCACCGGTGCCGCGAATACTCACGCGCTCGCCTTCACCAAAACTACGGGTGATGGATACACCCGTTATACGTTGCAGCGATTCAGCGACGTTTTGATCTGGGAACTTACCGATATCTTCCGCTGTAACAGCATCGACAATCGCATCTGAGTATCTTTTAGTATTGAGAGATTTAACGACACTACCACGAATCCCTCTGACTTGAATGACTTCTACGTCACTATTAGTATTTGCTTGATTGGCATCATTCGCCAGTGAGACTCCCGGTGCCAGTAGGGCCGAACCCAGTAATGATTGGCTGATTATAACGGCCAATTTTTTCTTATTGTTGTGAAGCATAACGTCCCCTTAAGTGCTTAATAACATTAATGTGGTTAACCACGTATTCAGTTAAACATTAGGGGTGTTGTTAAATCTTGAATCGAAATGAATTGTTGTGATTTGTATTTTTTTAAATCTATTTTTTGTTTATGTATTTGAAAATTAAGAGAAGAAAATTTAAATTTAGACGATAAAGAAAGAATAAATTAAATTTAATTAAAAATGCAGATGTATATATTTAGTTAAATTCACAACTATGCATAAGAATACGGGAACTTTTAACGGCATGAGGCTCCATAAATACTTTTTGGTAAGCAGTAACGCTTTTTGATAATGATTAGTCTGAAGCCGTTTTAGCAAAGAGTGGTTAAAAAAGCCTGTGATAGCGTTAGGTATTAACCGTAATATATGAGTAATGCCGGTAGTTTAAGAGATCCGACTTTCGCTATGAAGACCGCAGCCTGTTTTTTAGGCTCTGCTGTTTTACTAATTAGTATCATCGTTAAAATTATTTTGTCATTCTGAACTTGCTTCAGAATCTCATCACCTTAAATGAGTGGCATTTGCTATATGAGAGATTTAATCGTCTGATTCTAACTGGTATCCTAAGCGTTGTAAGTTATTAACAGATGAGGCAGTACAATGATCAACGATAACAATGTAATTGATACACTTGAAGAGCTGGAATCATTCTTACAAGCGGTAGATAAAGGCGGGCTTGGGTTAGAAAATGCGGTAGGTGTAGCATTGGCTACCAACAATAGTAATGGGCGTCCATTTGTGGCTGTGTTAGATGATAAGCATCAGCTTCTATTAGGTCGCTGGGTGACGCAAGAAGTTTTTGATAATGGCAAAGAACTCGTTCGTAATGGTATACCAAAACCTCATTAGTGAGTATGAAAAACCAAATTATAGCCATATCTTTAAAAGTATTAGCGTTAAAGTGCGCTTTAGGGCGTAAATGGATTAAAGGAAGGGTGGCCTCTTCCTTTTGTAATCTAAAACTGTGTGTTACTTATTTAATAAGATTATAAGCATGTTACGCTTTGCCGCTATCTGCTCGGTGTTTATGGCTTACAATAAAAAATAATAACCCAGCGTATGCATCTAGCATAAAGTGTAAAACAATAACGACCCACAATGATTGTGTCCATACATAGATAAGTGCCAATATTAAACCTACTACACTGGTTTTTAGCACATTGCCCCAACCTTGATAGAGATGAGATACACCAAAAAGAGCACTAGAGATGAGGACTGCGATAACGGTGCCTATTGATTGTTCAAAAAAATGAATAAGAAACCCTCTAAATAGCAGCTCTTCGCATACACCAGCTGTAAACGACACGCCAAACACAAACCAATTAAGTTCATCTTTATGCTTAGGCATGATCCACTCAAGGCCTTTAAATTGCGCTTTAATTTGATTGTGGTTCTGCTTTGGTTGTTGCGCCATTCGCAATGAAAAATAAAAATAGCCTAAAGTGGTAAGTACTAACGCTACACCAATCAACAGCGGAATATTAAGTGGTGAGATTAAACCGAGGTCTTTGAGTGATAGCGTGCCAAACATTAATAGTATCAATAGTAATATGGTTGGCACCCACAGTGTAATAACGGTTTGTTTATAACACTGTAGTTTTGTTTTTTGACCAGATAGGAGTTGCTCTTTGGTTTGCTTGGCGTAACACATCTCATAAGCCAGCATACATAATAGTAAAGTGACTAATAATAATTCGATATTCATATTGTTAACCTTAAAGAGTCGATTTGTTTTAGCGTATGGACAAACTCTTAATAAAGAAATATTCTTATTTTTTATGATATTTAAACCTTAAGTTTATTGTATGCTCAAAAATGACCTGCTTCATTCATTCTTGTTGGTTGCTAAACATGGCGGAATTAGTCGCGCGGCCGATGTAAAAGCGTTATCTGCTATGGCGATGAGTAAGCAAATGAGTAATCTTGAAAGTCAGCTTGGCCAGCCTTTATTTGAGCGAAGTGGTCGACGGTTACGACTTACAGAGTTTGGTCATCAATTTGAGCTTGAAGCGAATAAAGTTATTGCAGCTCATCGTGATATGGACAACTGGCTAGAGCAAATGTCAGGCCATGTGCAAGGGACATTAAAAGTTGTCGCTCAGTCTAATAATTTGTTGAATGAAACTGTCATTCCTTGGCTTAGTGAGTTTTGTGGGCTTTACCCAAGTCTTAAACTGGAATTGGATGTTAAAGAGTCCATCATTGATGTGAACGATGATGACTATGATATTTTTTGGGGAGTGAGTGATTATCTTGGCGAACGCTCTCCAAATCTTAAATGCAAAAAATTGTGGCAATCTGAATATGGTATTTTTGCCGCGCCAAGTTATTTAGACAAGTATGGTATACCAACCAAGCTTGATGAATTAGAACATCATTACCTTGTTGGATATTTACATAATAAACCATCAAATGTGTTGGTTTTATATGAGCAAGGACTAATTTATAAAGAGTTAAAGCAAACAGTTGCCACTGTGACAGGACTTGTGGATTTAGCTATTGCAGGGGTGGGCATCATCAATGCAGCACATGAGCAAAAAGAAATCCAAACTGCGCTAAATGCGCGGCAACTACAGCCATTATTAGAACAATATTGGTACAAAGAAGCACAGCTTTATATTTACTTTCATAATGTGAGGCATGCCCAACCCAAGGTTAGGGCTTTTATAGACTTTTTCTTAGACAAGCGAATGCTATGGGAGTAGTGCATAGCAAATTGGTTATCGTCACTAAATTGGGCAGTCAGTTCAGGCCAGTAGCAGTCGTTGAGGTTGAATAATTTAAATGGTCGCTGTGTTCGTATTGCGGTCGACCGATTTAGATTTTGATGAAGTGACAGAGCGATAAAGGGATATTTTTTCAATGATGATAGTTTCTGATTAAATAAATGGAGTGAACTTCTGCGTTGAGAATGCTTTGTAAATATGTGAGAATCATTAAGATTCAATATGATAAGTATATAAGGTAACTAAAAATGAAAGGATTCAGAGGACATGTGATTTTTTGGATTTTATGTGTATTTATACCCTCCATAGTATATGCGCAGGGTTCGCAGATATTAGAGTCCTACGAGCTTCATACCGAGACAATAAACTCTAAAGTTCTCAATGAAGAGCGCACCGTCGTCATTCAATTACCTAAAAGCTACTCAAGTAACCCAAGCAAAAAATATCCTATAATATATCGACTGGATGGTGCCGGTAATTTAGCGCAGATGAACGCAGTTCTTGAAAGCTTGCAATCTCAACGTGCCGCTCCAGAAGTGATTATTGTAGCAATTGAAAATACAGACCGTTTACGCGACTTTTACCCAACTGTAAATCAGGACCCAAGAGGCCCAGTAGGGTTAGGCGGCGGTGGTGCTAAATTCCTTAAATTTATTACCTCTGAACTTATGCCACTGGTTGAGAAAGAGTATCGCGTTCATGATTATAGAGTAATAGCTGGGGCGTCTGCTGGAGGTGTATTTTCACTATTTGCACTACAAAAACGACCAGATCTTTTCAATGCAGTACTGGCCTACAGTCCAGCAGTATGGTGGGCAGAAGGTGCCACAGGTAATTCGACTGTCGAGTTTTTAAAGAAAAATCAGCAACTCAATCAATTTATATATACAGCCATTGGGAATGAACAGGCACCTATGCGATCTTATTACGATGGAATGATTGCTGGCATTATGGCGCATAAACCTAAAGGTGTTCGTTGGGTAAATGACTCATTTGAGGATGTACCACATAACTTAGTCAGCACAGCGGCGCGCTTTAGGGCTTTCCACAATCTGTTTCACTCTGAATATATGCAAGTCAATGACTATACTGGAGAGTTAGTTTCCATTGACAAATACTATGCTCGAGTGTCACAGCAGCATGGCGAAGAGATAAAAGCCCCTGAATGGGTAATTCGAGAGCTGGGTTATCATTTTGTTAGTCAAAAAGATTACGAACAAGCGATAAAAGTCTTCCAATATAATGTCGAAAAATATCCTGATTCATCCGATGCTCATAATGGTTTAGCTTATGGCTATGAAGAGTCTGGCAAATGGCAAAAAGCGCTGACAAGTGTGAATGCAGCCTTAGAACTTGCATCAAAAGACAACGATGGATACCAAGTGTATATGAACAGAAGAGCAAGACTATTAAAACGACTTAATGAGAGTTGAGTACGAGGGTTTTTATAGATATTTTCTTAGATAAGCGAGTACTTCGGGAGTAGTGCATAGCAAATTGGTTATTGCTGAGTGAGTTGCTACTCTAACTGACTAAAAAATGATGTTTATAGGCAACAGGTAAAATCTATTCGTTGCCTAAACTCATAAATAATTCTGAGTTAATCGATTTATATTACTCGCTTTTACACATGTGCTATTGAGCGTGTTCAGAGTATTACCTACAATAGCGCATCTTTTACTTATTACAGAATATGATTATGAATGACACAACAGCAAAACCCGAGATCCCTGATCAACTTTCAATTAACCCACGTAGCCACTATTACAATGAAGAAGTATTAAAGCATGACATTGGCGTAAACTTTAACGGTAAAGAGCGTAATGATGTTGAAGAGTATTGCATCAGTGAAGGCTGGATTAAAGTTGCATCGCCAAAAGCGCTAGACCGTCGCGGCCAACCATTATTGATTAAAACAAAAGGTACGGTTGAAGTATTTTATCGTTAAAAGTTAGTAGAGTAAGCTAGAGTGCATACTCTACTTTGTATCGGGAAGAGAACCTGATAGAGTTTACATTATGCACTTATGGCTTTTTTACATAGTTGCGGTAGTGCACTAAGCATGTTTAATATCATTTGGTGGGTTGCACGCTCAGCCGATTCAATAAACTCACCATCTCCATTTGCCCAGTTGGTTTTAGAGTAAAATCCACGATAGTTTTGTGTTTCAAAGGGTTGACCATTCACTTTAAAGTCAACGGTTGATACTGCCATTCCATTGATATTCATTGATTCATTATAGGTATAAAGCCTTTTTAATTGTGGCGATAACTCAATGTCTAATACTTTTTCTGTTGAGTGGGTGATTGGAGCGACTAAGTTTGTGCTCAAAGCGTTCAGCCATTTTTTTACATCGCTTGCATTCACACTCCAGCTAATAGTTGCTTTATTTTGGCGATGATCTGTATAGGGTTTAACCGAAAAGCGACAAGTAGATTGGTGTACTTGCTCTATTAGTGATGTATGTTGTGCTTTCATTTTTTTTGACAGCTTAACGGATTCAATAGCAACATCAGTGATTGCATATGAATGAGCTGTAAAAGCAAGTGCCATTGTGGCAAATAGCATGGTTTTATTCATCATTATGCCTTACATAGTTTATTGATGCTTTTCCCAAGGAATTCGTCGTTGGTGTCTACTAAATGACCGTTGGTATCTCGAAGTAGTACTCGGTTGCTGTCTTTTGAAATAATTATTGCTTTGTTTTTAGTTGCACCTAGCACATTAAAATAGGTATATTCTGTGCCAGATATACATGTTTGGCTTTGGGTTGCTTTTATATCAGTTTCAAACATTGATTTGGTTTGTGTGATGCTGTGAGCAATGGTTTTCTTGTAAAGCTCTGCATCGTTATCATTCCATTTTTGGATTGAATCAAACAAACCGCTACCAACTTTATCAGAGATATATATGTATGAATTACGGTAATCTGGTTTTCTTGCAGTGGGCTTACCATCCTTTGCGATGTATAGGTTTGCGACCGTTTCAAATTGAAGCACTTTGAAATCATCAAAAAACTGATAAAAAGTAGAAGTATATAAAAAAGCTTCGCCCTCTTTTAAGCTTGCAATTTTTTTAGTTATTTCTTTGTCGTTAAGGAAGACAGATTCTGCTTCTTGCTTTAGCTGTTTGACATTGAGCTCAGAGGCTAAAACTGGGTTGAAATGTTGCACAAAGAGTTTTCGATAGTTGAGATCTAGTGTGTTGTTAAGAAGAGGCTCTGCTATTTCTAAAGAGCTCATTGCTCTATCATCGTTGATGGATGAATCTATTGCTGCAGCGAGCAGTCCACCGCCTAATACGCCTGATACATTAGATAATTTGACAGCCAATTTTGCTTCGTCTTGGATTACTAAGTTGTATGCTTCAGTGACTTTTATGGCATCCCGAGTTTGTTGGGTCATCGGGGTATATTTCATTCCAGCACAACCTTGCAAAATAATACACACAGAACCAAATAAAAGCGTTCTTTTCATCTTGATTTCTTTCTTTGTTTATTTTTAGGGACAGAGATAGTATATAATTCCACATATTTAGTAAATAAATTGTTGAATTTTTCACAATAAAAATAGTGGCTTAAGAAGCCAATATTTAACAAATGAGGCTTTTAAATCACTCTTTTCGGTAACCCTCCATCTGTAGGTAGATAAATATTACTGGCACACTACCTTTGTGGTGGAGACCTAGGGGTCAATTAACGTCTAGAGCTTAAGCGTCAAATAGGGAATAGTTATGCAATTAAATTAGGTATGCGAGCAAAGACTTGACAGGCCCGTTTTGCGGCACATTGTTTGGCCATACCGCATAAAGAGGAATACCTTCTACTTTCCAGTCAGGAAATAAGTGGACCAGCGAATGACTCGCAATGAGTTCTGCTACTAGGTAATCGGGTGGCGTTGCGACTCCCACACTTTGCTCACATAGCTCAACCATGGCGCAAATACTATTAACAGAGATGTTGCTTTTATATTCTATTTTATAGTGCTTTCCTTGGTCATTCTTGAGCATGCGAGCGTTGGGTAGCATAGCTAGGCTTATCCAGTTCCAGTGTGCAATGTCGTTTATAGCTGTTGGTTTAGGTTGAGACTTAAAGAAAGCGCTAGAGCATACTGTTAGCCGTTTTATCTCACCGATACGTTTTGACTTAAGGTTACTATCAGTCATGGCTCCTGCTCTGATAGCTAAGTCTACGCCCTCCTCAATTAAGTTACTGCGTTCATCTTTGTATTCTAAATTTAACGACAGCATAGGGTGATGCTTACTAAATTGCGCAAGCTTTTGGGTGAGTGGCGCTTTGATCAATGCAGTGGGGAGGGTGATTGTTAATTCGCCGCGCAGTTGTTCTTTATTATTTGTCACTGTGTCTAGACCTGACTGAGCTGCCTCAAGCATCATAAGAGCGTGTTGGTATAATGCTTTACCATCGCTAGTTAATGATAAGCTTCTAGTTGAGCGGTAAAGTAAAGCAACATGAAGTTTTTTTTCCAAATTACTTACTTGATAGCTAACCACTGAGGGTGACAAACCGAGTGAGCGAGCAGCCCCTCTAAAAGAGCCCTTTTTCACAGTCTCGGCAAAAATGGCCAGCGCCCTTAATTCGTCGATCATAGTTAGGATAGTTAAATATTATAGAACAGTGATTTTAAATTGTACTATCTAGTTTTAAGTGTGTCTAGCTGCTTACAATAAGGGACACATTCTGTAGGAGTACACTTATGTCGATTATGTTAGCAATGAGCTTATTTGCCCTTTCAATGTCTATTTCACCGGGGCCTGTGAATTTAATTACCTTAGCCACAGGCACTAATCTGGGAATAAAAAAAACGATGCCATTTGTATCTGGTGCAACAATTGGATTCACTTTGTTGCTCTACTTACTAGGCTTGAGTTATGTTCAGTTAGTTGGTGAATATAACCAAATAATCAATGTATTAGGTTTACTTGGTAATGGTTATGTTTTTTATATGGGATATAAATTACTAACTAGTAAAGGTAAAGTTGGAATTACTCCGTCGACACAACCCAGTTTTATACATGGCTTTTTATTACAATGGTTAAACCCCAAAGCTTGGGGGGCATGTATTGTTGGCATTACTGCGTTTAATTTGTCTGAGTCTCACTATCAATTGGCCGTGTTTGTTGCGATTTATTTTATGGTTTGTTATTTATCTATTACGGCATGGGCGCTATTTGGTGTCAAAATAAATGAGCTAATACATACGCCTCAACACCTTAAAACGTTTAATACCTTGATGGGTGGATGTTTGGTGGTAATTGCACTTTATTTGGGTATTAATATGCTCTTAAAAGCGCTTGATTTATAAGCACTGTATACTCAGGCTGGCTTCAAGAGCCATGATTATAATGTTTAGCGCCTTGGGTGGTTTTCCTTGTCCTCTCAAATATTAACTTAGATAATCTCTACTTATTGCTCTGTTTAGCTTCTATGGTAGGTGTTATTTGTTAGAGAGTTGCAGTGGGTTATAACATGCATAGTGAAGCCAAGGTAAAATGGCAACTGAACTCCTGATTATGTACCATAGCGCTTTTACCTATGAACTGACGTTATGCTTTATCTTATTGCTGTTACACTGTTGTGGGCTTTTTCTTTTAGCTTAATAGGGGTCTACTTAGCAGGCCAAGTGGATGCATGGTTTAGTGCTTTTATACGCATAGCACTCGCTACCTGTGTGTTTTTGCCTTTTTTGAAATTAACCGTTATGCCAAAATTATTAGTCGTTAAGCTGATGCTAATTGGTGCTGTGCAACTGGGTATAATGTATAGCTTTTATTACCACGCGTTTTTATTTTTGAGTGTGCCCGAAGTATTACTCTTTACGGTGATGACACCTTTATATATCACGTTATTAAATGACTTATTAGAAAGGCGCTTTAATCTTAAATTTTTAGTTGTGGCAGTTATTGCCATACTTGGTGCTATTGCAATTCGTTATCAAGGTATTGATGGAAGCTTTGTATTGGGCTTAATGCTGGTGCAAGGAGCTAACCTGTGCTTTGCCATGGGTCAAGTAAGTTACAAGCGACTTATGCACACCAGCGCCGTGGAGCAGCAAAGCGTGTTTGGCTGGTTTTTTATAGGCGCTTTGATGGTATCCGCGACGTGTTTTGCTGTGTTTGGAGATAGTTCGCGCCTGCCTTCAAACTCAATCCAGTGGGGAGTTTTAATATATCTTGGGCTGGTAGCGTCAGGTTTGGGTTACTTTGCCTGGAACAAAGGCGCAACGCAAGTCGATGTTGGTACATTAGCGGTAATGAATAATATGCTGATCCCAGCGGGGATTGTGGTTAATATTTTGATTTGGAACCGAGACGCAGATATTACTCGATTGGTATTAGGTGGCGGGATCATGATGATAGCGCTGTGGTTAAATCAACGTCTAAAAGCACGCAGCATCCCTAGCTGATGTGATAGATGTTAAAGAAAAAAGCCCGCACATGTTTTTTGCGGGCTTAGTACTTAATTAGCTACAGGTTATCAGCTCACCTGATTTGTCGTAGCATTTACTTTCTTGTTGGATAATATGCTTACACATGTAGGCGACATTGTTTTCCATACAATTTACATAGGTTCCGTAGATGCCTGATCCAATGTGATAGTCAACTCGCCATTCGTGATAAGAATAAGGGGTTACAGATTGGTTTTTTAGCCAACGTGCAAATGCAGAGCTTGAAGGAATATTATAAAGTGCATGAGGGCGATAACTAAAGCTGCGCCAGCCTTTATCATAGCCACTGTATGAGCCAGACATCTCGACCACTGTATTGGCTGCGTCGTAGTAAGGGTTATCGTAGTTGCTTTTTTTATCTACTTTTGACAATAAGCCTTGATAGTCTTTCACCCAAGTTGTGCTTTCGCAACTGTCTAAAAAAAACATGCCTTTATCTTTGCCTTTACCACATGTTCCCTCAGGTGCGGCATCAGCGGTCCAGATATAATCGGCATTTTTGCCGCCGTCAATCTTGGCATCATATTCAGTGGACGAAGTAATAATGACATCATTACCACTTCCACCATCTTGTCTTGAGTTTTGGTCATAAACAAACATCAGGTCATCGCCGCTATTACCCCATGATTTGTGCCATTTATTAGTACTACCACTACCACTTTCAAGTAAAGCGTCAGCACCATCGCCGCCACGTAACCTGTCTTCTCGACCATCATTACCCGTGAGATAGTCATTACCAGCATCACCGTAAAGATGATCATCGCCCTTGTCGCCACTGAGTACGTCGTGACCGTTGCCACCGTATAGCTTATCGTTACCGTCTTTGTTGCTGTTACATGCACCTTGTTCGTAAATATAGCCATTGCCTGCATTTGATAGTCTACACCCGCCACCTAGGTAGTCATTATCATTGCCACCATATAGTGTGTCAGCGCCTTGGCCTCCCATTAGCAAATCGCCGCCGTTTTCGCCATACAGCACATCATTGTTATAATCACCAAATAATTTATCGTGACCGTCACCACCTTTTAGCTGATCATTACCGTAACCACCATTGATCACATCGTTGTCAGCTTCACCAGATAGTATGTCATTGCCGCTGCTACCCGATAGAGTGTCATTACCTGCACCACCATAGAGCGTGTCATTCTTACTGCCAGAGGTAATAGTATCGTTACCGTTATTACCATATACAACCTGAGTTAGGGCAGCGTTGCTGCCATCAAAGTTGTCATGTCCGCTGCCTAATGTGGCTCGGATACTGTTCAATTGGCTCAGATAAAAAGTGTCGCAACTTGTGCTGCTACCAACTTTTCGTGTCACTGTAAGTGCATCACTAGAGCTTGTTAGTGTAAAAGTCTCGCTAGCGTTTGAACCTGAAATGATTAAAGTAGTGCCTTGAACATAAGCAGACGCACCATTGGCGATACCATTACATGCGGCGAATGCGTAATTTGTAATACCCAAAGATAAGGCTAAACATATTGAGTTTAATTTAAATGCCATTGTGTGATCCTAGATAGTGTTTTAATTTGAGTTGAGAGTGAAAAATGACTAAGTCAGAGACTACATCACAATATTGAAAGCATTGTGGAGGAATAAAAAACAAACAAATTTAATGTAGTAGAAGTTTATTAAACGAACTTGATTGGGTTGTAGGAGTTTATGTTGACTGAATTAAGGCACTACTGGTTATCCGTGACTATTTAAAAAGCAAAATCTGTAAATCATCTAATGGCAATTTGTTCCACTAATATTTGCGATGCTTTATAAAAGGCCCTGAAATAAGTTCAGGGTGACGGTTGGTGGGTTTAAGGGGGGAGTCGGTGGGTTCAAAGTGGCACATTTATACCCTGTGGTATATTTGTCATCCTGACAAAGGTCAGGAGCTGATTTTTGAACACCTCAGAAGGTAGCTCACATTCAAAGTTGAATATGAGCTACCTAAAGTAAGGTTATCTATCTAAGTTCATTACCTTGGTCCAAGCTTTTACAAAGTCCTCAACAAACTTTTGTTTAGAGGTATCGAAGGCATATACTTCAGCTATGGCGCGTAACTCGGAGTTTGACCCAAAGATTAAATCGACAGAGGTTGCTGTCCATTTTTGCTCGTTACTTTGGCGGTCAAAACCCTGATAAACGCCCGCTTCTTGTGACTTTCTCCAAACGGTTGACATATCAAGTAAATTAACAAAAAAATCGTTAGTTAGTGTGCCAGGGTTATCTGTTAATACGCCATGTTTAGCTGCTTGATAATTGGCATCTAGCACACGCATACCACCAATCAGCACGGTCATTTCTGGCACGTTTAAATTGAGCTGATCTGCTTTATCAACAAGCATTTCTGTTGGTGTTTTATAGCTAGCTTTTTCATCAAAGTAATTTCTAAACGCATCAGCTTTGAGTTCAAGTAAGCTAAAAGCATTGATGTCAGTTTGTGCTTGTGTTGCATCGCCACGACCGGGTATAAATGGCACTGACACGGTATAACCAGCTTCTTTAGCCGCTTGTTCAATCGCTGCGCTGGCACCTAGTACGATAAGATCAGCTAACGAAATATGGCTTTTATTGAAAAAGCCGTTGTTAAAGTCTGTTTGAATATCCTTCAGTACCTCCAATACTTTAGCTGTTTCCTGCGGGTTATTGACTGCCCAGCTTTTTTGAGGTGCCAGAGCAATACGGGCACCATTTGCACCGCCACGCATATCTGAATTACGGTAACTGGCAGCTGAGCCCCACGCCACTCGAACAAGTTCTGAAACATTTACATTTGAATTTAAAATTTGCTTTTTGAGCGCATTGATTTCATCACCATCTAACTTAGAAATGGTTGTTTCATCAATAGGGTCTTGCCAAATTAAGGTTTCTTTTGGTACTTCTTCGCCTAAAAAGTTACGTGCAGGCCCCATATCTCTGTGGGTAAGTTTGTACCATGCTTTTGCAAATGCTAATCGGTATTCATCAGGGTCAGCCAAAAAACGTTCGGCAATTTTTCGATACTCAGGGTCGAATTTTAACGCTAAATCAGCGGTGGTCATGACGGGCGGGTTATATTTACCTTTTATGTGCGCGTCAGGTACCGCTTTGTGCAAAGATTCATCCGTTGGAGTCCACTGAATAGCGCCGGCTGGGCTGCGAGTTTGTTGCCATTCAAAGTTTAATAAGTTACTTAAGTAAAGAGAAGTCCATTTAGTAGGTGCTTGCGTCCAAGCCCCTTCTAGACCGCTCGTTACAGTATCCTCAGAATGGCCTTTTCCACATTTATTTTTCCAGCCTAAACCCTGCTCTTCAATTGCGGCAGCGCCAGGCTCTTTGCCAACACAATCTGCAGGTTTGTGCGCCCCATGCATTTTACCAAAGGTATGGCCCCCTGCAATCAAGGCCAGTGTTTCTTCATCATTCATTGCCATACGAGAGAAAGCTACACGGATATTTTTAGCGGAGCCGAGTGGGTCTGGTTTACCTTTTGGTCCTTCTGGGTTGACGTAAATCAGCCCCATATGTGTTGCGCCTAATGGGCGCTGAAGCTTGCCATCGCGGTTTTCTCTATCGCTGGCGAGCATTTCAACTTCAGGGCCCCAGTAAACCAAATCAGGCTCCCAGTCATCGGCGCGACCACCAGCAAAACCATAGGTTTGAAAACCCATATTTTCTAATGCTACATTACCAGCGAGCACCATCAGGTCGGCCCAAGAAAGTGCTTCACCGTATTTTTGTTTTACTGGCCATAGCAAGCGGCGTGCTTTATCTAGATTACCGTTATCAGGCCAACTATTGAGCGGATCAAAGCGCTGTTGGCCTCCACCGGCACCGCCGCGACCATCAAGCGTACGGTATGTGCCTGCGCTGTGCCATGTCATACGAATAAAAAACGGTCCATAATTGCCAAAGTCAGCTGGCCACCAATCTTGTGATTGAGTAAGTAAGGCATCAATATCCTTTTTTACATCACTGAGGTTTAAGGTTTTGAATGCTTTGGCATAATCAAAGTTTTCACCATATGGGTTGGAGCGTACATCATGGTCTCGTAACGGGGCAAGATCAAGTTGTTCGGGCCACCAAAAGGTATTAGGCTTTGCTTGTCCAACTTGCGTAACACCGCTACCCATAGCGCCTTTGGGTTTGCTAATTTGCGCTTGCTCATGGTTATGTGCAAGTGTGTGACTTGATATCAATAGCATACCGATGCTACTAGCTAGGACGCTTCTGAGCGATAGTCGCTTATTCATGTTAATTTCCTTTAAATTACATTATCCCTGCAAACTCGCAGTTATTTTGTGTTGAAAAGAGTATAGGAAAAAGTGGCTATTTTATGAGTGAATTAAAACGATTGTCTTAATCGAAAAACTTGATGTGGTGTTTTTTTGGGGAAAATGTGCCGCAACTATGGCGGTACGACACTCATAATTGCAGGCTTATAAAAGTGCTTTTATGTTATTGTTGATCTTTGCTGCTGAGAGGCTTATGTCTGGCTGTACAGGGGTTACTTGTTGCTCTGCACTTGGGCGTGTAATCAAAAAGCGCGGAGAAATTATTTGTAGCTGACTATGTGCTAAATGCTTAAATTGAATACCACCACTTTGTGTGCTTCGCCCACCTGTTTGAGTGCCAATTAGCTGTGCAAAGTTATAATCTTGCACTGTATTGGCAAATACAATAGATGATGAATAGGTACCGGTACCAATTAGCACAGACGTTTTTCCATGATAAAAGTTTGCTAAGTTCTTTTCAGGTTGTATTAGATTGGTTTTTTCGCCTCGTTCAATATTACCAACAATTTGCCCCGGATCTCGATATTTTAATAAAATTTTTGAACGGTAGTGTGAAAAGTGGCGATAAGGTTTATTGGCAATATACCTTAAAATACCAGCTATCCACATATCGTCATTACCGCCTGCGTTATTACGAATGTCGATGATTAAATGGTCAATATTCTTTGTTTTTATTTCACTAAAAACGTCATCCATATAGGCGAGATACTGTTTAAAGTCATGCCAAGAAAACGTATTTACTTGCAATAAAGCTGTGTTGTCACGGTATGTAATGTTAAATGCATCCGAAAAAGATTTTTCAGCGAGACTTGTTGATATTGCAGCTTTTGCATCTAATTTTATGCGATGTGTTTGGCTATTATGAGCAAGTTCAATATTGAAAGAGGACTGAGGCCCAAACGTCATATAAAATAAACGGTGAAATTGATTTTGTAATACATGCTTGCGAAAGGCAAGGGTGTCGCCATGGGTATTGGTAAGTAATTTATCTAAAATGGCGGCCGTATTTTGACCATTGATAGATTTAATTTTAGCGCCTTTATACTGGCTATCTTGCTCACCTAAGTCGCGCGCCACATACAAACCATCTTCAGTAACATTTATCTCAAATGGAAATAATGCAACGCCTTGCTTTATCCATTCACGCCATTGTGATGACGAGCCATGGCCCACTTTAATATGCCCATCAGCTAAAATGGAGTTAAGCGGTGCCATTTCTTGCCATAAAGCCATCGCAGTAATCGGCTCTTCAATACTACTTTTAATCTTGCTTACTTTGTCATAGAACCCATCTATATCTCTAACACTGTGAGATAAATCTGGATGGGTTTGATGTAACCAGTTAAACCATTGCTCAATATCTGCTTGAGCTTGTTTAACTGTAAGAGTATTTTGCAGCGGCTGCAGTGGAGGTTGTTTTGCTACTGCATTAAATGCCGCAATGATACATAGGCATAAAATAAAAAATTGTTTGTAAGTGTTAGATATAAACTGCATAAGTAACTTATTGTTATTTGTTATTTGTTATTTGTTATTTGTTATTTGTTATTTGTTATTGTTGTAATTTAGACGTGAGCTTTGGCAATAAGGTTTAAAACTTTTTTATAAAAGAACCATAAAGCTACTTATAGCGAAATAATAGGGAACTTCGTTAGCCAATTTCAAATGAGGTGATGCCGTAAACTTTGCTAATCGGCGTATCTGGGCGAGGGCCTGTGTACATTCTTGCCGTTTCAAATGAAGGAGTCATATTGTAACGCTTAGCTAAATCAATAGCTGCTTTATTAACCTCGGGAACATCAAGGTAGATAAATTCGGCAGTACCGACACTCGCGCTTAAAGCCAAAAATAACGATTCAGCCAGTAGTGCTTCATCTGCTACCAAAGGTCCTATTTTATAACCTTGTCGACATGGACGAATAACGCCGTAGCCTGCAAGTTTATCATTGCGCATAATACCCAATGCATTACTTTGAGGTTGGTTTATCCAATGCTTTAAAAAGTCATCTCGCTTTGCTGGGAAAAAAGGCTGTTCATACGCACAAAGCACTTCAAACGGAATGTTTGCGAGTTGGACTATATTTGGAGTCTCAGGTGCTTTAGAGCCACCACGCCCTTCAAAACGAATATTGCTGTAGGCAAATTGAAAGCCAGACTTTTTATAGTTGTCTTGTTGTTCGAGCACGCCATCTAATGCAATGTTACAGCCTTTGAGGTAGCTAAGACCGGCTTGCCAAATTTGCCAACCATAGCCTTGGCCGCGATACTCGGGTTTAACAATATAAAAGCCTAAAAAGCCAAAATATAGGTTGTATTTAACCACTGAGATAGAGGCAATAGGCTCATCGTCAAGGTAGCCTATTAAAAAGCCATTAGGGTCGACGCAGTAGTAGCTCTGTGCGTCATAGAGCCCCGGATTCCAGCCTTCTTTAGCTGCCCACTCTATAGCAATATTCAATTCACTTTTAGTCATTGTCTTGATTGAAAATTGTTTATTGGCCATGGTGCTTCTCAGGTTACTTTAACTAAGGCAGTGTAGCGATAAATAAAATGTAGAGATAGTCGGGCACTGTTTTTATTTAATATAAAGCTTACATATCACGCTTTTTGAACTGTAGAGTAAACTTGGCACCTCCAAGTGCTTCACAGCGGTCAACGTTTATAGTTGCATCTAGCCAAGCTGCAACACGAGCCACAAATGCGAGCCCAACGCCATAACCTGAGTGATGTTGTTTATCTAAGCGCACAAAGGGTTTAAATATTTTTGCATACGCATTTTGTTCAACTCCTTTTCCGTCATCGCTGACTATCAGTTGTATGGAGCCTGTTTTGCAGAGGATAGAGATAGAAGCTTGAGTATCACAATACTTAAATGCATTGCTGACAAAATTGCTGATGCACATGCCTAAATAGTGCCTATCAGCACTTATTATGGCTCTTTGATTTGAATAGTGAATTTGCAAGCGCGAGTCGTTGAGGTTGCTACATTGATCTTTGACTACCTGATTAAGATCAACAGGCTCTTTTTTTAAGTTATCTAAAGTGTATTGTAAGCGCGCAAAAGATAGTAGTTGATTTAGTAAGTCTTCCATCGTATCTAAATTGGCGTTTACCCGTTGTTCGTATTTTAAACGCAAAGATTCGTCATTGGTTTCAACTAAAGTATCTAAACCCATACGCACACGTGCAAGTGGTGTGCGCAGTTCATGGGAAAGACCACTTGCGAGCAATTTTATATCATCGACTAGAGTTTCTATCGTGGTAGCCATGGTATTAAAGTTTGTTTCCAGTTCTTTTAGATACCAAATAGAACCAACACTCACCCTTTGCTGCAAATATCCTGAGCCTAAGTGTGTTGTTGCAACACTGAGCTTGCGCAATCGCATCACAAAAGGGGCGATAAACAGCAAAATTAGCATTATTAGTGCAGCGTAAAAACTCATTGTCATAAGCATGTTAGTTGATTCATCAAGCGGCTCTTTCGTGGTACTTGTCAACAATATTTGGTCGTGTGCTAACAAGGTATAAGCTTGCAATTGTTCATTAGTTTCAAACACCAGTACAGGCTGTTTTTTTAGCTTTAATAACAGTGGTTTAGGTAGCGGGTAGTCAGCCAGTTTATGTATGGCGAACTCGTACTCAGGTAACTGCAGCAGCGTTTGCTGCAAAAAAAAATGCTGCTGATTTGGTGTTAGTTGTTGTAGTGCAATTTGCGCGAGTAGCGCTTGATTGGCAATGACTTGCTGTTGATTTATCTCTTTTATTTGTTGTGATTGTTCGTTTAATGTATCAAATAGTTTGCCAAGCCCAATACTACCAAAAAGTGTCAAAATAATCAGTGCAACAACAAAGCGCCACATTACCATACCTCACTGACGAGCAAGTAACCCTTACCCCAAATGGTTTTGATTTTATAAGGTTCCGCGCCACTGTCGCCTAGTTTTTTACGCAACCGAGAAATACGTAAATCGATTGAACGATCCAAGCCATCATACTCAAAGCCTCGTAGTGCCTGAGTGAGCTCTTCACGCGTGACAACTTGTCCTGCCTTAGTCGCTAGCAGTAACAGCGCATCAAATTCATTGCTGGACAAATTGATGATTTTATCGTCTAAACTGACCTTGCGATTTGCTTGATTGAGTGCCAGCGCACCGAGTTGAATAACTGATTGGTTTGGTGATGTAAGTTGGGGCGTATTTCTGCGTAGTAGTGCCTTAATTCGGGTTTCTAATAATCTGCCTCTTACTGGCTTTGTTAGGTAGTCATCAGCCCCCATTTCAAGGCCTAATATTTCGTCTATTTCTTCATCGCGCGCGGTTAGCATCAAAATTGGTACATTAGAATGTTGGCGTAGTTGTTTGCATACTTCTAAACCATCCAGTGTGGGTAGCATACCATCTAGGATCACAAGCTCAACGTCGCTAAATTTAAGCGCATCGAGTGCTTGTTGCCCATCATGGTACATTGCTACTTGGTATTGCTTTGCACTGAGATAGTCATAAATCCACTGTGCAAGCTCTAAATCATCTTCAACTAACGCCAATTTTGTCATCATGTACCTTTTAAAACATTCGCCATTTTACTGCTTTATTAACGCGCCTTTTGTATAACCAAGCATACTTTATCGTGACTTGTTGCAACATTATTTGGTTTTGCTCAAGGCGGATTTGAGTTGGCTCATTCATTATAAATTCTTGATTTAATGTGCCTTGGTTTTTATTGTGCCAGCACTGTAGCCGCTGAGTATTTGCATATAAGCAGTAATTACCAGTTATATTAGCCTGCCAATTAATGGTTAGGTCAATATAACAATCTTGCCCTTGTTCTAATGTGGTGCATTGTTTTGGTGACACACTAAGTTGTTGGTTTGGCTCATTTGCTGCGTGAGTATTACTGTGGCCCAATATTGCGATGCAAACTAAGCCTGCTTTTATAGTTGTATGTGTTATTAAGGTCATCATTTTACTCCTTAAAACACGTAACTTAGCGACAGACCAACATGACTTCCGTAATCTTTTCTGTCTGTGTTGCGCTGCAAAATGAACTGAGTATAAGGGCTATTAATAATCGAGTTGGTGTATTTGGTATATGAAATATTACCTTCTAGTAGCCAATCTTCTAGTAGCGGCTTACTAAAACCAAATTTAGTAATTAAATTAGCGCCGCCTTTAGCGTTATAAGCCGTAAAGCTTTGAGCGCTTTGCGGTACGCCATAATAGTAATCTAGCATTTTTTCACTGCGGTACTGGGCTCCCACTGAGCCGTAAAAACGCCAATTTTTATACTGCCAATCTTTGGCAAGCGACAGCGAGGCATAGCTGCCACCAGAATAATCTTTATTTTTAGTTGCGGGTGCTAAAACAGCTTGTACTTGTATGCCAGCCACTTCGCCTGATGCTCTGAGGCCTAAATAACTGGTGCTGCGTTTTTCAAAACTATCGGCGCCGGCATAAAAATTTAAGTCGCCATGGGCGGTTGACACCATGAGGTCAAACTCCCAATTGGGTGTATTAAACAAGTTATACCCTGCACTGAAGCTTGCATTAAATTTATTGGAATGTCCCGGGTGCTCTACAAAAAGCCCATTTTCAAAGTAGTATGTTGCGTTAATGTGAGCATGTAAGTAGGTTTTGTGATCTTTGTATATGCCACCTTGATAAAGGCTCGATAATCCTACGGTTAAAAATCCGCCCGCCTCGCGCTTTTTGAAAAAGTCATAATCGGTCTCAGGCTCAGCTTTGGCATAAGCCGACATACTGCATATTGAGCACATTAATAATGAGAGTAATTTAATTTTCATTTTTAATATCTTGTTGTTAGTTGATTTGATATTACCCTAACGGTTTTTTATTTTGGCGGTGGTACGAAGATTTAACAGAACGTATCAAAATGTATCGTATCACAGTATCAACCAGTGAAATATCCGCTTTAATACTGATAAGGGGTACTGAACGATACACTATGATACAAATCAATGATGCGTGTTACAGCGTGTCAAAACTATTCGCTGTAGAGTTTTCATCAATGAATTGAATGACATAACTAACAAGGAATTATGATGAAAACAACACTAGGTTTAATAACTAAGGTAACTATAGTTTGTGCAACACTTACGATAACTGGCTGTGGTTCAAATAGCGCTAAGCATAATAATGTCGTTAAGAGTGTAATTGATGTGGCCGCAACTGAGTTTGACTACCAGCAATTACTTAACGATACCGTGCAAACTAACGTACCCGGCGTGGTACTTTATATCAAATCTCCAACCATTGATTTCTATGGTGCTGCGGGGTTGGCAGATATAAACTCGCAAACAATGATGCAAATTGATGCGCGTATTCCAAATGGCAGTGCCGGTAAAAAGCTCACAGCTTTACTTGCGGCTATGTTACACGAAGAAGGCCGCTTTAACTTAGATGCGCCTATTTCTCAGTATTTAACAACCTCAATATTATCGAAAGTAGAACACAGCGAACTAATGACCACTCGCCAATTGCTCTCTCATACCAGCGGAATATATGATTATCTCGCTGATAACGATGGCGAATTTTACCAAGCAGTACAACAGCAGCCAAACGAGTTAATAACAGACAGCTTTGCATTACAATATGCGCTTGATAAACCAGCACATTTCAACCCCGGTAGTGATTGGCGGTATTCAAATACGGGCTATATCTTAGCAGGCTTAATTTTAGATAATGTATTGGGTGAGCACCACTCAAAGGCGTTACGAGATTATGTGCTTGACCCATTAGGGCTCACGAGTATGAGTTACGGTGGTATTGAAAAAGAATACGGACAAAGCGCATCGGGTTACTTGTTGTTAGATAACAAATTACAAAACACTCGGGATTTTTATAGCAACATAGGTGTAGCAGATGCACCGGTGGTAGGTGATGCAAAAGACATGGCAGAGTTATTAAGGCAAATTGTTGAAAGCGAGCAAATAAGTGAACCTGTTAGGCAGTTGTTGATTGGTGACACACGTTTGGTGAATACAGGGGCGGTTAATCAACGTTATGGTTTGGGGGTTTTTGTAGAACGTTATGATGATCAAGTTGTTTATTACCATGGTGGCGACGAATTGGGTTATGCAACCAGAGACTACTATTTTCCTAAAACTCAAACGGCCATCACGATGTTGTTTAATTGTAATGGTTATCGTACTTGTGAAGTTGATATTGATAATATGCGAGATACTGTGCTTAAGCAGTTTTTATAATAGTCATTCGTATAATGCAGTACGCTTATCTGTGTTAAGGTGTTGTTATTAAATGCTTTTATGTGATAAATTGCAAGGCTGAATACGCAATTTTAGCCTTGCAACAATATAAAAAATGTATTGAAAAGTAACTGCTAGCAAAGCTCTCCAAGCCAGTCAGAAATAGCTTTTTGATAACGGCTACGCAAGGGTTACACTGGATTTATAAAAAAGCGAACAACGAATAAAATAATAATGGAACACAGTCATGAATAACAAAGCACTAATGAGCGGTTTATTGTGCACTTTAATCTCATTTAACACTTTAGCAGGCAAAGTACTCGATGCACCGCCAGAGTCAGTTTCGGCAACAGATAAGTTTGTATTTTACTCTCATGGTTATATTGTAGAAGGGGATAACCCTAAACCTGTGAATATTAAACAGGGCTGGGGTGTTTATGACTTTCCAGCTATTAAACAGGCTTTATCAGATGACAGTTACACTCTAATAGCCCATCACCGAGCTAAAAATACCGATCCATTTGATTATGCATATACACTTAATCAGCAAGTACGTACATTGGTTGCAAAAGGTATAGAACCAAAAAATATTGCGTTAGTGGGTTTTTCTCGTGGTGCGTTTATTACCGGCCTTACCTCCGATAAGTTATCAGATTTGGCCATTAATACGGTTATTTTGGCTGGCTGTGGTCGGTTAGTCTGGCAAAAGCATACTGATGTAAAAGTATATGGTCATGTGTTATCTATGTATGAAAAGTCAGATAAAGCAAGAAGCTGCAATAAGCTCGATGAGAAAAGTACGCAAACGCGTTCGTTTACTGAAATAGCCATTAACACAGGCCTGTCACATGGGGCATTTTATCGTCCGGTCAAAGAGTGGGTTGACCCAGTTAAACTGTGGATAAAAACACATTTTGAGTAGTTTGCTTTTAAGCTGAAGTTCGTATTAATTGAGTATTTATACTCATAGCATCATAGTAAAAGATGTACCTGCTTCTGGCGTTGAAGTAACTTTAAGGCGCCCTTTATGGC
Source organism: Pseudoalteromonas sp. SANK 73390 (assembly GCF_054966645.1). Taxonomy (NCBI): domain Bacteria; kingdom Pseudomonadati; phylum Pseudomonadota; class Gammaproteobacteria; order Alteromonadales; family Pseudoalteromonadaceae; genus Pseudoalteromonas; species Pseudoalteromonas sp. SANK 73390. The sequence continues at coordinate 76,129 of NZ_ARPN01000053.1, read as the reverse complement.
GATGAATAATTTGTTGGCTTAGCGCAAGACCAATACCAGAGCCAGTAGGCTTTGTTGTAAAAAATGGTACAAATATTTTATCTAAGGCATTAGGGTCAATGCCCTTACCATTATCGTGGATACAAATTTCGCATTTAGCATAACGATTTATCTGTGCTGATAGCGTCACTTGCTTAATATTACCATTGTCTTCAGCGAGTGCATCTTTGGCGTTGGTCAGTAAATTAAGCAGTACTTGCTCTAACATTTTTTTATCTGCATTAATGCTTAATGTTGGCGGTTCAACGTTACAACGTAGTGTGATACCAGCTTGCTCAAAATCATTTTTTATCAAACAGATGACGTCATCAATGAGTGTTTGCACTTTTACATTTGATATTTCTAGCTGCGGAATATGGGTAAGTTTGCGATAGCTTTCAATAAACCCTAACAATGATTTACTGCGAACGCCGATGGCTTGCAAACTTTGCAAATAATCACTGACAAGCTCCGGGTCATCAATGCTTTGACTTAGTTGCTGTTCTGTCATGGTGATTAAAGTGTTAGAAAGAGAGTAAATTGGGGCTACGGAGTTGCCAATTTCATGTGTCAGTATGCGAATAAGTTTTTGCCATGAGTCTATTTGGGTACTTTCAATTTGCTCAGAAATTGGTGTACATAACCATAAATCAAACTGATTATCTTGATAAGCAAAGTTAAAGTACTTAAACAGTAACTCGTTTGAGACGCTATTTGCAGACTTGGTTTGCTCAAGTGTTGGGTGTTGTTTGAGCAAATCATACAGGCTTGTGAGGTGGCGAATATTGAGTAAGCGCTTGGCGCTATTGTTGCAAACCAGTAGTTGCTCGTTATTTTTAGCTAAAATAACGCCTGTATCAATGTGTTGTAGCATGCTCTCAAATACAGCAATTTGTTCTGTTTGTTTACGTTTATCAGCCTGTGCTTGTTGGATAAGTTCGTTACACAACGTAAGCATGTGCTTATCTAATGTATGTTGAGCACTGATTCGAAAACTACTGTCTCTATATTTTAAGGCATTAATTATCTCATTAAACTGTTGCTGCTGTCGTTTAAATAGGTTAGTGGTACAGCGTATAAACACCAATGCAGTAGCAACAGCAAGCAGGCTTAGTAACTGCATATGGCTATGGAGCAAACCTAAAGCCCCAATGGTTGCAAAGCTTACGGCTGTTAACAAGTAGCCAGTCATAATGAATACGTTATTGTTAAACACCGAATTTCTCCATTTTGCGGTATAGAGATGCTCGGGTAATACCTAACGCTTTGGCAGCATGACTAATGTTACCTTTAAAATCTTTAATTGCTCGCTCTATCGTGTGTTGTTCAAGTTCAGCTAGGTTGTAAGTGTTAGGTGTTTTTTGCACAGACTGAGTTTGAGTACTTTTGTTAGATAGCTGAAATTGCAGCTGCGCTGACTCTGACAAAATAACAGCTCGCTCAGCTAAATGTTGTAACTCACGAATATTACCAGGCCATGGATAATCAATGAGTGATTGCATGGTCTTATCATCAACAAACTTATTGCCCAATTTATACTTTTCGCTGTAAAGCTTGGTGTAAAACTCCACAAGTAGCGGGATGTCTTGAAGGCGTTCTCTAAGAGGGGGTAAAGTGATTTCGACTGTGTTGATCCTATAGAGTAAATCTTGGCGAAAGTTACCTGATTGCACCATATCATACAAATTGACGTTGGTTGCTGTAATTAAACGTATATCAATATCAATCTGTTTAGACCCACCAACAGGTGTGATCATTCTATTTTGAATTGCAGTGAGCAGTTTGCCTTGTAACGCTAAAGGAATGTTGGCAATTTCATCTAAAAATAACGTGCCATCGTCAGCCAGTTCAAAGCGGCCTTGTTTGTTTTCTTTTGCGTCAGTGAAGGCACCTTTAACATGACCGAACAGTTCACTTTCAAACAGTGAGCTGGCTATGGTGCCCATATCTACAGATAAAAAAGTTTGCTTAGCACGCAAGGATTGTTTGTGCAGCTCTCGGGCAATGAGTTCTTTACCTGTGCCACTTTCACCTAACACCAGCACATTGGCATCCGTTTTGGCGGCTTTTTCAATGGTTTGAAAAACGTCTTCCATGGCAGGGCTTGCCGCAATGAGGTTTTCAAATGGTTTATTCTGCGCGGCCAGTGACAACTGAGCAATTTGATTAAGCTTTTTATTTGTTTGTCGTTGTGTATTTAGCTCAACACAATTGGCAACAGTAGCCAGTAGCTTTTCGTTTTGCCATGGCTTTAATACAAAGTCACTGGCTCCTTGTTTGATTGCGTCAACCGCCATCGACATGTCACCAAATGCGGTAAAAAGTACCACAACGGCATCTTCGTCGATGGTTTTAATCTGTTTCAACCAGTAAAAGCCTTCTGCACCAGATGTTGAATCTCGGGTAAAATTCATATCGAGTAGAATGAGTGCAAACTTCTGTTTAGCCATGGTATTGGCAATATCGTGAGGGTTATCGAGTGTCATTACTTTTTTATAATGTGGTTTTAATAGCATACGAGTTGCAACGAGTATTTCTTTATTGTCATCAACTACGAGAATTGCTTTTTCACTGATAGCCATAGTATGCCTTTGGTATTCAAACTGTACGATATCGTACACTAAGTGTTTTATTCTTTTACACTTATTTTCAGCGCACGTTACGTAAAAATCTATAAATCACTGTTTTTATTGTATTTTTCTTTTTGGCACGTTACTTGTTTCTAATTAAGTATATTTTGGTTTTAAAAGTGACACGTTATGGATAAGCAAAAAGTAAAAAAACGCACCTTCAAAGTTTGGTGGTTAACAGTACCTGTTATTGCTGTGGTGTATTTAGCATTAAGTGGCGCTGCTAGTAGTATGGGTACATACAACTTAGCAAAAGATAAAGTGAAAATAGGTGTGGTGAGCAAAGGTCAATTTCATGATCTGATCCCAATCAGAGGTAACATCACACCTAGCAAGTCGGTGTATTTAGATGCGATTGAAGGCGGCCGAGTTGAGCAACGTTTTGTTGAAGAAGGGGCCATGGTTAAAAAGGGTGATAAACTGCTGCTACTGAGTAACACCGCACTACAACTTGATGTGATCTCTCGTGAGGCGCAAATTTCGGAACAGTTAAACAACTTACATAACACCCGACTAGCCATTGATCAAAACCGTTTGAATTTACAACGTAACTTATTGGAGCTAGATCATCAGATCAAGCAAAGTGAGCGTCGTTTAGCTCAACTTAATCGCCTCGGCAGTGGTAATTTAGTCTCAAAAGATAAGCTGCAAGCAACGATAGATGAAACTGAATATTTAAAAGGTCGTCGCAAGCTGGTTATGGAGCAACAAAGTCAAGATGAGCGTATTCGTACTGTACAAATTACACAACTAGAAGACAGCGTGGCTCAGTTAAATAAAAATCTAAGCTTTGCTCGCAAGAACTTAGAAAACTTAATCATCAGAGCGCCTATTGACGGTCAGCTAACGGCCTTAAATGCAGAACTTGGCCAATCAAAAGCACGAGGCGCCCGCCTAGGGCAGGTTGATATTGTCAATCAATACAAGGTAACAGCCTATATTGATGAATTTTATTTGGGGAGAGTGCTTGCAGGGCAATCCGCAAAAGTGACGCATTTAGGGCAAGATTATAGTTTGAAACTATCTAAAGTATACGCGCAAGTTAACAATGGCCGCTTTGAAGTTGACCTGAATTTTGAATCGCAATTACCAAAGGGCTTGCGTCGTGGGCAGAGCTTACAACTTGAGTTGTATTTAGCTGATGCACAACCTGCCATGTTGCTACCCAATGGGGGGTTTTATCAAGATACCGCAGGTAAATGGGTATTTGTACTTGAACAGGGTAGCAATACCGCAGTAAAGAAACTTGTCTCGCTGGGCCAACGAAATAATAAAGCAATTGTGGTCATCAATGGGCTGTCTGAAGGAGACCGTGTGATCACCTCAAGTTATGGCAGCTTTAAAGATATGCAATCAATTACGCTCACCAATTAATAGGAAACTCTGATGTTAAAACTAAAAAAAATAAGCAAAGTATTTAGCACTGAACTTGTAGAAACATATGCACTCGATTCAGTTTCATTAACCGTTGAACGTGGTGAGTTTGTGGCGATTATGGGCCAATCAGGGTCAGGTAAGTCGACTTTACTTAATATCATTGGCTTATTGGATGAAATTGATGATGGTCAATATACCTTTGATGGCACCGATGTGAGCCACCTAAAAGAGAGTAAATTAGCCGATCTTCGCAAAGATAATATTGGTTTTATTTTTCAAAGCTTTAATCTAATAAATGAGTTAACTGTATTTGAGAATGTGGAATTACCACTTATTTATCAGGGTATTAGTAAAGGGCAGCGTGAGCAAAGCGTGCAACAGATTTTAGAAAAAGTAAACATTGCACACCGTAAAGATCATTATCCGCAACAGCTCTCTGGTGGCCAGCAACAGAGAGTGGCAATTGGGCGTGCCATAGTGGCACAGCCAAAAATGCTTTTGGCAGATGAACCAACGGGCAACCTAGACTCAAAAAATGGCGAAGAGGTCATGCGCTTGCTTGCTAAGTTAAATGAAGAAGGGGTTACCATTGTAATGGTGACTCACTCGGATCATCATGCTAACTATGCACACCGTACCATTAACGTGTTAGATGGTCATATTGTATCTCAACATATGCAGGATGTGCGTTATGCTTAAAAACTTTTTTATCATTGCTTATCGCAGCCTATTTACACAAAAGCTGTATTCAATCATTAATATTCTTGGCTTGGCGATAGGTTTAGCAACTTGTATAACCATGGTGATTTTTGTTGAGTCTGAGCTTGGTTATGATGAATTAATCCAAGATCATGAACGTATTTATCGTGCATCAGTAGACTTTACGCCGCCAAACTCACCAGCACAGCACTTTGCCCAAGCTCAGGTTTATAACGCTGAACGATTTAAAGCGTATTTTTCCGAAGTAGAAGAAACAACACGTTTAAGAGCGATTAACTTACCCTTGGGTCACGGGCGAGACTTATTTATTAATGAGGGATTGATGCTTGCAGATGCCAATGCTATTGAGTTTTTCTCATTAGAGGTAATTAAAGGCAATAGCAAAGGGCTCAACATGCCAAATTCAATCGTACTGAGTGAATCTTCTGCGCTTATGTACTTTGCAACGACAGATGTCATTGGCCAAACCTTGCAATTGGCAAACCGTATTACATTAAAAGTGACTGCAGTAGTAAAAGACTTACCTAAACGCACACACCTTAATATTTTTGCTTTGGTGAGTATGGCAACAGCCAATGAGTTTTTTGGTGATACGCAATGGCAGCAGGACCAAAGCTTTAACTACTTTACTTATTTAAAATTGGCTCAAGGTGCTTCCGGTGAAGCACTAGAGGCTAAGATCCCCACTTATTTAGAAGATCACGTTAAGCGCGGTGCCAGTGATATGTTAGCCTTTAAACTGATGCCTATAACCGATATCTACCTGCATTCACATAGATACGGTGAAATGAAAGACAATGGTGATATTAGCACGGTGTATTCATTTTCGATTATCTCTGCTCTTATTTTGTTAATTGCGAGTGTGAACTTTATGAACTTGTCGACGGCGTCTGGCGCTAAACGCGCAAAAGAAGTTGGGGTTCGCAAGACCTTAGGGGCTAAAAAACATCACCTGATTGCCCAGTTTATTACTGAAGCTGTATTACTTAGTTATATCGCTTTATTTATTGCACTTGCGTTTGTTCAGGCTAGCTTGCCTTTATTTGCTGAGTTTATTGGTAAACCGCTTGAATTTAATTTTTATTATGATGTGTCAGTGCTTGCTATGTTACTCATTTTAGGCTTGTTTGTAGGGGTGGTTTCTGGGTCTTATCCGGCATTTTATTTGAGCAGTTTTAAACCTGTAAAAGTATTAAAAGGTGAAGTCACACAAGGTCAGTCAGGCATTTTACTTAGGAAATTGCTGGTAGTACTGCAATTTAGTGTAGCGGTTATTTTGATTATCGTCACACTCGTGGCAAGCAATCAGCTAAGCTATGCGCGCAGTATTGAACAGGGCTATGACAGAGAACAAACCATTGTGCTACAAAGGCTTTATACCGATGAGGCAAGCCTGCAACGAAGCGCCCTAAAAACCCAATTGTTGACACATCCTAACATTGTAAATGTCTCTGCCAGTTCAGCTTTTCCTACCGGCTCGATAGTGGATGCATATGGTATGACACACCCGCAAACAAATACATTTCAGACAATGCCAGTATTAGCTGTAGATGAAGATTACTTTACGGGTTATCAAATACGTTTTTTAAGTGGCAGAGGGTTTAGTCGAGATTTCCCCGCTGATGAATTAGTTATGGCAAGTGAAGAGCAATCTAACTTTAGTGTGGTCCTTAATAAAAAGGCTGCTGACTCTTTGGGTTACACACCACAAGAGGCGATAGGTAAACAGTTCAAAGCGCATTTGACTCAAGGTAGTCTCAGTATCGTAACGATTGTTGGTGTGACACAAGATTACTATTTTTCATCATTAAAAAGTGAAATCCGTCCAATTTACCATTTATTGCATCGTGATAGAGGCAATACGTTGTCGATTAAATATCAAGGTGACACTGCGTTGGTGCGTGAGTTTATTGAAACAACTTGGGCTGCACTTATTCCAGAGCAGCCTATCGAATTATCGCACTTGGAAGATAGGTTTGAGCAACTTTATCAACAAGAAGACAAAGAACTGACGGTGTTTAATTTGTTTGCCATGTTAGCCATTTTTATTGCTTGCTTAGGGTTATTTGGACTCGCATCATTTACAACTCAGCGTCGTACTAAAGAAATTGGTATTCGTAAAGTACTTGGTGCGAGTGTTTGGGATATCGTCTTACTCATAAATAAAGAGTTTTCAAAGCAAGTGCTGATTGCCAATGTGTTAGCTTGGCCTCTAGCCTATTATATAATGCAACAATGGCTTGCCAGTTTTGTATATAGTATTGAATTGACGATTATTCCATTTTTAATAGCAGCAGGGCTGGCTTTTGCAATTGCATGGCTCACAGTTGGTTCTTTATCCGCATTTGCTGCTAAAGCTCGCCCTGTTGAGTCATTAAAATATGAATGATGTATGACTTAGCCATTTAGCATGCCCTATTGTGGGCTTGCTAAATTGGTTACTTGCTTCTTAGATGGCTTGTATGCTTTGCTTTGCATACCAAATAGCATACGCAGAGTGCTATTTTGTTTGCTCAGCTTATATCCTAAATAGCATCCACTTACCGTGAGAACTAACAACAATAATGCTTCAAATGCAGGATGAATGACAAAGGGTTTTAACCACCAAGCAAACACCACAATGAGTGTTTGATGTAGTATGTAGCACGGTAAAATTGCGCGATTTGTATATTGTATGAGCGTACTGGGGTTGTTTAGGTAATAACCTGCATAACCCACTACTGCTAAAATCCATAACCAATGGTTGGCGCTATGTATTAATGCATAAAGCAACTTTACGGTGAGCTTAGTTTCATAAAGGCTTGCCAGCGCCGTCCATACATTATGTCTATCGGCAATAATAAAAACATAACAAACGACAGCAAAGGCTAGTAGTAAGCGGCGCTGTTTAATCACGTTTTGCCACCAGTTTTTTTGTACAGCAAAGATATAGCCGGTTAAGAATACTAAAAAATACTTACCATGATTGTACCAATCATTTATTAAGTCATGGGTGCTTGGGTGAGCTGCACCGAGTAGCCACCAAATGGTTATCAATGTACACATACAAATGAATATCATCAGTACCAAGGGAATACGCTTTAGCCAAGTAATGGCCGAAAATATGGTTAATGGGCGGTGAAAAATAATCACAATAATGCAGTAAACCCAAAGGTAAGGTAAAAACCACAGGTGATTCCAAGTTAATAACCCTATTGCAGAGTGATGCTCACTTAACAAAAAAGTTGTAGGGTTAATATACTCAATCCAAAACGACCAAAAGCCTGTTTCAATAAGGTTTTGACTCAGTGCCTCTATATAAACTTGTGGGCTTACAATCACAAACATGCCAAATAACAAAGGAATGAATAGCCGCTGGCTTTTTAATAGCACTAATTTGCTGATACTGTATTTATCAACTGTTAATGCTAATACTATGCCTGAGATAAAAAACAGTAATGACATGCGCCAAGGGTTGGTTAATATCATAATATCTTGCAGCCATTCAAAGGTAGTCGCGCTTTTGAGATGAAACTCCCAGCCAGCAACATAGTACATACCCAAGTGATAAAGAATAAGCACGGCAAATGCCAGTACTCGCACTGCATCAATGTCATAGCGTCGTTGGTTCATTGTTTTTCTCTAAATTAGGTGTATTGAGAAGTAAAGTCTGGCAAAGTAGTCGCGGATAAAAAACAGCTAACTGTTTGACCTGTAAGCTTATAGTGATAAACGGTGGAATAGAGGGATGAGTATCAGTGAATTGGCAACAAGTGGACAAAAATAAAATACTGTTAGGTTACTTGGCCGCAGGGCTGTATCTTTTTATTAATAACACCATTAATGCGCTGTCGGTTTGGAGTGAGCATACACGAGATGGTGAGCCTAGTATCGCTATGTGGGAGCCGTTTGTTTGGGAATATACCAGTGCATTGGGTGTGCTTTTGCTTTTACCTTTGTTATTTATGTTCTTTAAGCGTTTTGCACTGCGCTTTGAGAAAATTAATCAACAGCTTGTAGTACATCTGTTTGGTAGTCTGTTATTTGCCAGCCTTCATATCGTATTGATGGTGGCACTTCGTGAAGCGATTTATACTTTAAATGGGGCAGACTACAACTTTGGGCCTTGGCTTAGGGAGTTTTGGTATGAGTATCGAAAAGATGCATGGGGTTATGTAATTTGGTTGATTATTTATAATTGTGTGCAATTTGCCTATGCTCGCCTCAAAGGTGAGGCAAGTACGATAGCCAGTAGCGAAAGTGAAGCGCAAGAGAGCGAAGCTGAGCGGGCCGTGCCAGAGCACTTTTTAAGTAAAAAAATTAGATAAAGAGTTCTTAGTGAAAGTGGCAGATATAGAGTGGCTAGAGTCAGCTGGCAATTATGTGAACCTACATAGCCAAGGGCGCATTTACCCGCTGCGTGCAACTTTGGGGCAATTATCTAACCGGTTAGAGTCAAAAGGGTTTAGTCGTGTTCATCGTAGTTTTGGTATTAACCATAACGCCGTTGACAGCATTTGTTATTTACCAAGTGGCGATGGCGAAATCACCCTAAAATCAGGAAAAAAACTCAGCCTTTCAAGGCGCTATAAAGACGCATTTAAGCAGAGCTTAAGTTAATAAGGGTTGCTGCAAAGATTAGCAGGTCTCGATTTTTTAAGTAGTTGATTATTTTGGCTTCAGTGCAATTATTGTCACTTGTGTGCTGGTTATACGTCAACTGGGTTATCTATCAATCTTTTCTTAATTCTTTTTTGCTCCGCTTTTTTGATGTGTTTGCTCACCCATTTAGTGAGCTTTTTCATCAATTCAGGTGGAAAGTTATGGCCCATTCCGGGCACCACTTTGAGTTTGGCTTTGTGAATTTGTTGTGCGGTTTTTTGACCAGCAGCTAGGGGAATAATTGGGTCAGCTAAACCATGTATTACTAATGTGGGGGCTTTTATTTTACTAAGTAGGTGCTCTTTTGATTGGCTATGGGTTAGTGCAATAAGTTGGCGTTTAAAGCCATTAGGTGTATGCGCACGGGATACACTTAGCCTTGCTTGTTGTTTGAGTATTTGTTCATCTTGAGGATAATCTGGGCTGCCTATCAGTTGGTTAAGCTTAACTAAATAATCAATGGCAGCTTCTTGGCTTTTTGCTGCAGGCTTAAGGCGCATTAATTTAAAGAGTAAGCCGACGTTTGATCGCGACAGCGCAGGTGCTGAACTTGATGACATAATAGAAGTTAAGCTCAGCACCTTCTTTTTATATTTTGCTGCAAGCAGTTGGGCTATCATGCCACCCATTGAAGCACCGACTAAGTGTGCTTTTTTTACTTTTAATGCCTTCATCAATTCAAGTACATCTAAGCACATATCCTCAAGGGTGTAAGGCACTGAACTCGAGATTGGCAAGCGCCTGCTCAACCATGCTTTTAGAAGGCTTGGGCGTCCGCAGTGTTCAAGTTGTGATGACAGCCCCGTATCTCTATTATCAAAGCGAATGACTCGAAAGCCATGGCTTACCAGCCCATAATAAAAAGCGTCAGGCCATACCGTCATTTGTGCCCCCAAGCCCATGATTAAAATCACCGTAGGTGCATCGCGGGGGCCTTCATCTTGATAGTTAATTGTTATACCGTGGCTGGTTGCAATGCTGGGCATAATAAAACTCAATAATTGAAAAAGTTAGCTTGATGTAGAGTCAGTATAGCCAGTGGGATATGTAAGTTTTATAACATTATATTAGAGCACTCAGCGTAAGCTGGTTTTTTAGTTACATAATGTTTTTTAATTCATTGTTTTAAAGGTGCTTTTTGATCTTAAAAAATACTGGGGAAATGGATAAAAAATACTTGCATACTGTCGTATTACAGCCAATAATCAGCATCGCGCCATAGGCGTTATATTTTCTTACTCTTTAGGAGCTTATCATGAGTAAAAAACTGCCCGCGCATGCACATCATCGCGGCGAGATAAAAGACAACGCACTAAAAGCATTGGTAACGAGTACGCTATTTAAGGCAAAAGTTGAAAAAGCCAAAAAAGGTAAAGGTAGCTTTAAGCGTAACGCAAAACATAAAGGCCAAGAGCCTTACCTTAAGGCAGCATAAGCGCGCTTTAAGATAAGGCTTTTTGACTCACCGCTGACAAAGTGCAGTTATACGGTCACGGTTAGTTGTATTGCTTTTGTTTTAGGCTCAAATAAGGGCAAAGAGAGTAGTGCGGCCATAAAACTTAAACTAAACAACGCGCTAAATGTCATACCGCCAATAATCACAGCGGCAAGACCACGATATATTTCAGCACCTTCCCCAGGGCTTAGCATTAGTGGTAACATGCCGAATATACTAGTGCCTGTACTCATATATATCGCACGTTTTCTGGCACTCACTGCATTTAAAATAGCGACTTGTTGGCTGTCACCTTGTGTCAAATTATCTTGAAATTTATTGGCTAGTAAAATGGCATTATTGATAACTAACCCCATTAAAATAATAAAGCCAATTAATGTGATCATATCTAAGTTTTGGATACTGAATAGGTTTAGTAATTGTAAGCACAGCATACCACCAGCTAGCGCTAAAGGCATACTAGCAATCACGGCAAATGTGAGCTTCCAAGAGCTCAGCGCAAGCCACAATAAAAACACCAGAATAACCATCGACAAGTTGAACATATTTACAAATTCATTTAAGAATTGAGATAGATTATCTGCGCTACCCCTGACTTTTATAGATAATGCACTGAACTCTGTGGTTTGCTGTAACGTTTGTACATACTCGCTTACTTGTGTATAAAACTCACCAACGGTTTCTCCTTCAGATGGGGATAAGTTAAGAGTTATGCTTGTTTGTTGATTGACACGCAACAAGCTCGATGGCGCGAGTGTAAATGCTGCATCGACAAGTTCAGATAAAGGTACAAGGCCGAAGTTAGGAATGACAACCTGCGTTGCTAACATGTGCTCTAAATCTTGATTTTGCTGTGACTTTAAATAAAATGGCAGATTCTCCCCTTCACTGGCAAACTGCCCTAAATAAACCCCTTGGCTGAGCAACTGTAGTTGCTTTGTTAAAAAACCATTATTAATACCATAGCGAACAAGCTGCTCGTATTTTGGCGTGAAGGCAATGCGAGCTGTTTGATTATTTAGCTCAGTCTGTGATGCAATATTGGCATTTGGAAACTGTGTTTGTAACTTCTTAAGTAACGATTTTCCTTGCGCTTGCAATACTTCAAGCGAAGCACCTTGTAAATCGAGTTGTGTTTGACGGCTATTAGGTAAGGCAAAGCTCAATAAATTACCTTGATTGATAAATGTACGGGTGCCCGCTATATCGTGAGTTAGCTTGGTTGATATCCAACGCTTAAATACCTGATAATCCCAATCCTCAGGCGGGTAGAAATATAATAAGCAGCCACCTGGAAAACAAAACATACCTGTTACATCATAATTTGGGGCATCTGGGTTTGTTTTCTGTGCTGCTATTCTATCTAAAATAGGCATAGCGATATGTTTTTCTACCGCATGTGGTGCGAGTGGGTCGGAATAACTAATATAGGCTAGTGCCACTTTGCTCTTTGGCGCAGGTAAGACATCTAACGGTGGGCTGGCAAAATAAACACAAAGTAAAGCCACTGGTATACCGAGTATCAGTATTGTCACTTTTAGACTTATATTTCTGGCGCTTAAAGTAAGTAATCGGGCGCTGTATTCGGCTGATTTGGCTAATCTGAAGGTTGGTTTAATAAGTACATAACGAGCCAGTACGGGGATCAGTATTAAAGCAACGAGGAGTGATGAAAATAACGCGCTGGAAATTGTAAAAGCAAGGTCTTCAAATAGCTGTGCCTCAGGGCCAGATATCATCAAAATAGGCACGAATATTATGATGCTAGACAGGGTTGAAGATAAAATTGCGCCTTTAACTTCTCCTACCGCTGATGCAATATTAGTTACCACAGATTCATTAGGCGCTTGTTGAATTTTGTGTTCGATGCGCTCTACTACGACAATAGCAGCATCTAGCAGTAGCCCTACTGACAGTGCCATTGCCGCGAGTGAAATCACATTGAGGCTATAGTCGAACGTAAACATAGCAAGTAAAACACAGGCAAGACATACTGGAATACTGACAAAGACGAGGCTCACTGTTTTTAGGTTACGTAAGAAGTAAAATAAAATAGCGGTAGAGAGAAGCACGCCAATTAACAGCGCAATATATACTTGCTCTATAGCACTGTGAATAGCTTTTGAGTCATCTCTACTAAGGGCTAACGTCATGCTTTGTGTACTCAAAGGCCCTTGATTAAGCGTCTTTATGGTAGATTTTATTTTGCTCACAGTCGCCAGCGCGTTCACATCGTTACTTGGGTTTAAACGAAAGTAAAATGCTCGATAGCCGTGCATTGACGAGAACCCCCAATCTTGTTCAACACGAAGGGTCACCGTTGCAACATCTTGTAAGCGCACTATGTGTGAGTCGGTGCTATAAATTGCCAGATTACTAAGTGCATTATGGTTAAGTTGACCTTCAAAATGCAGTTCATATTCGCGATCACCAAGTTTTAGTGTACTGCCTGATCTGTCGGCCAATAAACGCAGAGGTGCACTTAATGTTGAGAGGGGGATTTGCAATTGTGCCAGTTTATTCATATCAACTTCAATATCAATTCGTTGACCAATCGGGTTGCTGGCCGTAGCAATACTTGCTACGCCATCAATTTTGATAAGCGCAGGATAGACAATGTCTTTGAAGGCATCAATATATGCTTGCTCGGAGGTTGGCTGTTGTGAATACAGCATAGCTGTTGCCATAGTTGCACCTGCTCCATCAGCCTGATTAAGTACAAAGGGTGGTGCAACGTTCGCGGGCCAATTCGGAACTTGAGAAATACTCGTGAGTGTTTGCATATAAGCTTCATTCATATCCGTATTGGCTTTAAATACCAACCGAGTTGAAGCTGTACTGTTGGATATATTGCTTTCTATTAAGGTGTTATTTGCAAGACCTGAAAGGGTATTTTCTAATGGTGCGATTAACGTTTGTTCTATTTCTTGAGCACTCTTACCGGGCCAGTTTGTGAACACCAGTATTTCAGGTCTATCTATTGGAGGAAGCAAGGCATTAGGTAGTTTAGCGCCCGCAAAAGCGCCGATAATACAGACTAAAATGGCAATCGCGAGAACAGTAGGATTAAATTTATTTTGGTGCTCAATTGCTTGCAGAGTCATTTATTTACTCCCGAAGTGACAGAGCCAGCTAAGTCATTCAGTATTTTTACTTCCTTTTGGTCTTCAAGGTTGCTTTGCCCTACGCTGACAATTCGGTCTGTGGCAGTCAGTGTTGCTTGCACTAAAAAGGTGTGGCCTAAGTTTTTGATAATACTAACGGGGGTTTTGTGGGCTTTTAATTGTTCATCGATTTGCCAGACATAGTTTTGATTTTGGGCAAGCACTACGCTCTCGGTAGGTACAACACTGAGGTTTTGGGCCGCTGTTCGCATGGTTATTTTTAATCGCTGACCCAGTCTAAAGTGGGTAAGTATGTGCTGTGAATTAGAAAAATAGAGGTTAAGCATTTGATTGGTTTTATCAATATCAGCACTGGTTCGTATGAGTGTTAATGCATCGCCAGTAGGCAATAAAAACTCGCTATGGGTCAGAGAATTTTGCTTGGATAACAGGCTATGTGGCAGTTCACAGGTTAGCTCTTTGTCACGCTGTGAAATAAATTCAGCAATAGGAGCGCCGTTGGCAATAAATTCCCCCGGTTCTGCAAGGGTACTCAATACGTAACCATCAGTAGGTGCAAAGTGTTTTAGATTATCTAAGCGTTGTTTGAGCTCTTGTATTTGGTAATCTAGGTTTAAGTAATTTAATTTTGCTGTATCACGTTGCAATGCTAGTAGGTTGAGTTGCGAGGCTGACACATGTTCTTTGTTTAGTTTTGATAAGCGAGTAAACTCCTGTGCTGCATGCTCCATTGTAAGTTTTTCGATTTGCCGAGTTTTTTGCAGCTGTTGACGCTGAAAATTTAGATATGTTCTATCTTGTGAGGCAATTAACTCTCCTCGTTTTACCAAACTACCAGCGGGTAAAATAAAAGTGATTTTTGCCTCTACATCACTGGATAATTTGGTTGCAAAAGGGATAGAGACATTACAGTTAAGGGTATACTCTAAGCCGCTAGACCAAGCTTGCACCGGTTTGACTTTAACTAAAGGTACTGAGCTTGCTCTACAAAAGATTGGCATTAATGCACATAACAAAGATATTAATAGCGAGATGAGATAATTAAGCTGTGAGGTGTTCATACTGATTTCCATAATAATGAGCGTATTTGAAGAATCTGTCATTTTTCTTTATGACTGGCCATGGACCGTTTATGAACTTAGCGGTAGACTGGCATGGTCATAAAAAATCACAATGCTAAGCTTTTGAATTATGGATGAATTAAATTTTTCTTTTACTAAGTCACCTAACTATATGGTTGCAGATAAGCGTGTGTGCTTTCAATCAGCTGAGGTATCTTTAGGCGATAAGTCTATAAAACTTGAGCCACTCCCTTTGGCTGTTTTGTACTATTTAATACAGCACGCAGGAGACGTGGTATCTCGTCAAGCCTTGCTTGAGCATGTGTGGGGTAATCGACAGGTCAGTGATGATGCGATTCGACGGGTTATAAAGAAAGTACGCTTTGCGCTCGAAGATGACGCCAAAGAGCCTAGATATATAAAAACCATTCCAATGCAAGGTTATGCGTTAATCGCACCAGTGCAGGCTGTAAAAAACGCAGAACATGAGCAAAAGAGCATCTTAGATAAACAAGGCGCGAGCTTTTTCAATGCTAAAGCGCTTTGGATTATTGTTACTTTGATGGTATTTACCTTGGTGAGTCTTTTGGCTTTTTATGGGGGAAATATTGACAGAAGTACAACCGCATCGCTCAGCTCGAATGATATACAAATTGAGACGCTAACAGATATGTCCGGCTCAGAAATGAGTGCCAGCTACCACCCCAAACATGATACTTTGTTATTTATATACAGAGAAAATAACGATAGCCCCTATGCGCTGCACCGTAAAAACCTTACGACGGGTTTAGTGCATAGATTGTCTTTTGATCGTGACAACTATTTATCCGTGTTTTTTTCAAATGATGGGCAATATGTTGTATACAATAAAGATACACCCACTGGCATGAAAAGTTATATTGCACGCTATACCAACAGTGGTTTGCACGAAACAAAGCTTCTTAACTTTGCTACTAATGGTGTTTATCCGGTCTCATTTGGGGTTGATAACGATACCTTGTACGTCAGTGCCTTATCATCAGGCAGCAATAGTTTAAGGCAGCATGCCATTTATCGTTACTCTATTAGTCAAAACTTGTTACAACAAATGACTTTTCCATTCGTTAAAGGTTATGGCGATTATGCAGCTCAACTCTCCCCTGATGGACGTTATTTGGCATTGATCAGAAACGTATCTGAGCGACGTTATCACTTATTAATCCACGATTTAGAACAACAAAATATTGTTAGTGAAGTTAACCTTGGCTTTTTTGCATCTCATTTGGTTTGGCTCAAAGATACGCCAGATAGATTAGTACTTAGCAGTTTTAAAGGTGATGTGTACTACTTTGATATGCGCACAGAACAATTGGTTGAGCAATCAGGGAGTGCGCCTGGGCTAAATGACGCTTTTTATTCATGTGGTAAAAAATGTTTGTTTATGCGTCAACACCGCATGAATTATAAGGATATTCAGGAAGTTAAAAACCCATTTAGTGAAACTGATATAACTTCACTGGCGTATTTTCCAGATTCAAATGCTGATTTTAACCCCATTTATAACAACGCTGGCGATATGATGTATTTCACCAGTAAAAATGAGCAACGTGCATATATAAAGTCTATTGATACCGAAGGTCAACAAAGGGTGCTATATACATTTAACGCCAGACATATCGTAACTCGCTTATCTCTAGACCCTACAGGGACAATGCTTGCGGGTAAAATAGAAGAACGTATCTTTGTATTGGATATTAAGTCTAAACAGTTTAAAAAAATTAGCTTAACGGAAGAGCAAGTGGGAGTGCCGCATTGGGGCCGAGCGGGTCAGAGTGTTTATTATTCGCGTCTAGAGGGCGTGGATACAGTTTTGTATCGTTATAACTTGCATACCAAAAAGAAAGAAAAAGTAGAACATGGTATTAGTGAAAAAAAAGAATTAACCAATGGTGACAGTTACTTACTCGATAGCGATTATACGCTGTGGCTAGAGCGCAAAGGGGGAAAAAGGGTCTCGTTAATGGCGTTTGAGCATTTGAGTTCATTAAATTGGCAAGTACATGATGATTATGTGTATTGGAGTGAAACTGGACAGCTCAATGTCTCTCTTAATCGTCTTGATGTGAACTCAGGACTAACACAGCAGCAATTATTGTTTGAGAATAGTAGGGATGCAGAGTTTAGTTTGCACCCTGGCGGCGATAAAATATTGGTTTCTCATTCTCTGCTTGCTGATAGCAACTTAGTTAAAGTGCAGTGGCCATAAGGCTGTGGTTGTAGTTTACAAAGCGCTATCTGTGTACAAATTATAAAAGTCACAGAGAAAGGGATCACACGTTGTTCATATAAGGTATGATCTCTTTAGAAGTTGAAAAAATAGTGCTATTTAGGCTGTTATGGCATGTGTTATTGCTTCACGCAAATTTTTGAATATTAGTTGCATATTAATTAGCGCTCAATCGTATAAAGGAATTATCTAGGGTGAGTGGTTCCTTATAACTATCGAGAAGTAGAACATGCATGAGTTTGTGAACTTTTTACAACACGTTATTAGTGGTTTTCAAGCTATGTCAGTGTGGGAATACTTAGCAGTTGTATTGTCAATTGCTTACATGTTGCTTGCGATGAAACAAAGCGCTTGGTGTTGGGTTGCGGGCGGATTAAGTACTTTAATTTATACCCTATTGTTTTTTAATGGTGCTTTGTTAATGGAGTCATTGCTGAATTTTTTCTATTTGGCAATGGCTGTGTATGGCTGGTGGCAATGGCGTCAAGGAGCAGTAACAAGTGCAAAATCCATACAGGTTACACAAAGCACATTACCAGTTTCATCTTGGTCTATAGCCAAGCACAGTAAATTAATTGTGCTTAGCTCTTTATGTTCGTTAGGCGTGGGTTATGTAATGGACAACCATACCTATGCAGATTTCGCTTACTTAGATGCTTTAACGACTTGTTTTGGTGTGGTTGCTACCTATATGCTTACTAAAAAAGTGTTAGAGAACTGGCTATATTGGGTTGTGATTGATGCCGTTTCTATTTATCTTTATGTGTGTAAGGGTTATTTCCCCACAGTCATTTTGTTCTCATTTTATACGGTATTAGCAGCTGTAAATTATAGGCAATGGCACAAATCATTGCACTCAAGCACTAGTAAATAAATAGCAAAGACCAATTTTATATGACAAGGAGAGGTAATGGACCACCATCAAGTACATCAATATTTTATGAGCAAGCCTGAGGCAACAGTCAGCCAACCATTTGGAGAGGGAGTCGATGTTTATAAAGTAAAAAACAAGATGTTTGCTACCTTAGCGTTAGGTAAAAACATGGGGGATGTAGAGAGTCAACTTTGGCGAATTAACCTCAAATGTGACCCTGATGAAGCGCATGCATTGAGAGATATATTTTCTTCCGTATTACCTGGTTATCACATGAATAAACGATTATGGAATACAGTATTATTAGATGGCTCTATACCCAGCACAGAGGTTGCACGAATGATTGATAATTCTTATTTGCTCGTTGTGAAAAAAATGCCTAAAAAGGCGCAAGCATCTCTATTGCTTCATTTATAAGGAAAAATATACCAGTATTAATAACAGAAAAGGAACATAATACCAACCGTGCTGGTCTATAGGGTGATAATAATAAAGGCAACCCTATGAAATTGTATTACTATATTCTTATACTTACATTATTTTGGGCCCATAAAGGGTTATGTAATGGCGCTGATAAGTCAAATCAACACTTTGAAATGCTTACACAGTTACAACAGAGCATACAACTTCATTATGTCGAAGAGCAAAATATTCCCAGCATTATAAATGCATTGGATACTTTAGCTCAAAGCAAGTCATTTAAATCAGCCACCTCTAGTAAGCAGTTACTATCTATCATTAATAATGAATTACATAAATTTGATAAGCACTTGAGTATGTCTTTTGTGCCAAGTTCTAATGCAAAATCAAGTGCTGATAACACTATTTATGAATCATGGTTTGATAAATTAGCACGTAAAAATTATGGTTTTGAACGGGTTGAAATATTACCGGGTAACGTGGGCCTACTGTCTTTTTGGGGGTTTGCCAATGTAACCCGTCATAGTAAGCGAAAAGTAGAAGCAGTGATCACATTACTTGAAGACAGTGATAGTTTAATTATAGATTTACGAAATAATGGTGGTGGCGACGCTACCATGGTACAGCTGATTAGCAGCTATTTTTTAGAAAAAGATACGCACTTAAATAGTTTTTATTCACGAGATAGCGGCTTAACAAGTGAGTTTTGGACAGTACCTATTAATGGTAAAAAACGACCTAAATTACCTATTTATATTTTAACTAGTAATAAAACGTTTTCGGCTGCTGAAGAGTTTGCATATAATTTTAAGCACTTAGGACGTGCAACAATTATTGGCGAAAATACCAAAGGAGGGGCGAATCCTTGGCGTTTTGTTAATTTACCAAATGATATTCGAGTTGCTATGCCAACGTCAAAAGCAATTAACCCAATAACTAAAACTAACTGGGAAGGTGTGGGGGTGAAACCCGATATTAAAGTAAAGGCGAATCAGGCGCTTGAGGCAAGTTATACTATTGCTTTAGAGCAGTTGCGTGAAAAAGCAAAGAATAAGCTAAAGTTACAAGACATAATGCAGGCACTAGAAAACACCTCGAGTATTGACTAGTGGGTTTATTTTGAAGATTACTTTATTGAAGTGCAGGTACATTTGCATAATCGGCTTTCAGTCTCATTCTGAGCAATAAGATAATTATAATTAATAATCAATTAGTTAGTTTTTTTTTGAAATAATCCTCTTGAAATCGTTTTGGCTCGTCCATAGATAGGTATGTAAGGACGCCGACAGGGTCCTTACTTAAGTTAACTATTTGTTTTAAATGCTGTTTATTGCTTTTTTAAAAGAGTAAGCAGCGACGTTATTGCTCTATGAGGATACATATTATGCAAACATTCGATCTATCTCCACTTCATCGTTCATTCATTGGTTTTGATCATTTAACATCACTGATGGATGCTGCTGCAAAAAATGAAAAGCAGGCAAGCTTTCCACCATACAACATTGAAGCGCTGGACAAAGACAAGTATCGAATTACGATGGCAGTCGCAGGCTTCACTGAACAAGAACTTGCTTTAGAGTCTGAGGGTAATACTTTATTAATCAAAGGCGAGAAACAAAGTAAAGCGCCAAATAAAGAAGCTAAATTTATTCATCAGGGTATTGCACAACGTAATTTTGAGCGTAAATTTCAATTGGGTGATCATGTTAATGTGCTGGGCGCTGAACTTGAAAATGGGCTTTTAGTTGTTGATTTAGAACGTGAAATACCGGAGGCATTAAAGCCGCGCAAAATTTCAATTGGTTCGGGGCAGTTGCTCGAAAATAACTAATTACCTTCTTTGCTTTACATGTTGATTATTCTATTGAAGCCGCACATAGTGCGGCTTGTTTGTTACTGTGATTTACACGAGTAAGTGTCGATATAGACACTATTTTATACCAATTTTATTAAAACATTGATCATTCTAGCGAGCTAAATGACTCGTATAGAATAGCGACATACCGAAATTTTTGCCTTGTTTCTAAGCTATTTATCTATCGTTATATTTGGTCATTTATTTAATGTAGTTGGTATTGGATATATTTATATAAGCCCCTAATAAAAAAATTTTTAACTTTGTTAGGAATGTTTGTCACTCTTATTATATAAGTCAGTGTTACTCCAAATACCTGCCAATATGGAGCCACTGATATTGTGCCAAATAGAAAATAACGTCCCAGCGATGGCTGCCGTTGGCGTGAAAAATTTCATAGCAAGTGCAACTGCCAGTCCTGAGTTTTGCATTGCGACCTCAAAGGCAATTGTGCGGCATACTTGTTCATCTTGGCCTAAATATTTAGGCACAAAATAGCCCAAAAATAGTCCCAGAGTATTATGTAATACTACGCCAAGGAGCACTATCAGGCCGACGCTTTGTAGCTTATCATGATTTAGGGCGACGATAATGGCGATGATGATGACAATAGCACTCATAGAAAGCAGTGGTAATTGTGGTTTTATTATAGCTAATGGTCTGGCAAAAAAATGATTAAAGAGCACACCTGCAACGACGGGAAGTAAGACTATTTTTAATAAACTGCTGAGCATCGCCAGTATGGGAATGTCTACAACCTGCCCAATCAGCTGAGAAGTTAATAGAGGCGTTAATAATACGCCCAGTAGGGTGCTTATTGCGGTCATAGAGATAGATAGTGCGACATCGCCTTTGGCTAAATAGCACATTACATTGCTTGCTGTACCACCTGCCACTGTGCCAACTAAAACCATACCAATTAAAAGTTCAGTATCAAAGTGCATTAAGCTGGCAAGCGTAAATGCCAACAACGGCATTACCGTAAACTGGAGTGCAACCGCAATGCATACCGCTTTTTTATTTTTGAATACTCTTGCAAAGTCTTTTGTGGTGAGTGTTAGCCCCATCGTGAGCATAATAAACATTAATAAGGGAATGATGGCTGCTTTGTAGTCAATAAATAAAGTTGGAAAGAAAAATGCGATAGTACTGAGCAAGATAGCCCAAAGTGGAAATATGTTAACTGTGGCAATCATCGTGTTCTTAGTTCATTTGATTATTACTGTTCTGTAGATAGTATCTTGAGAAATAAAAATTTACTAATTCTTAAAATTGATAACTCAATGACAAGCCTGCTTGGCGCGGGGGGGCTAAATAATATTCGGCAACACCAAATGCGCTCGTAAAATCATTTGCACCAATGACATGGTACTCGTCTGTTAAATTGGTCACAAAAGCACTGACGTTAAGCTGTTTATTAATAGGATATTGAAGATAAAAATTGAGCAGCGAAATAGAGGTTTGTTTAGCATGCGCATTGTTGAATACATCATTATACACTTCATCTCGATACGCCCAGCTAAGTCTGGTGGTTAGCAATTTATCTTTATTAAGTTGCCAATCTTTTTTTATACTTATTGCAGCGGTCCAACGCGGTGTTTTGATAAGCTTGCTATCAGTGGTGACTTCAGTTGCTGTGCCAACGTCGGTAAACTTAGCATCTGTGTATGACATACTGGTAGTTACATTAATTGAGGCGCTAATCTGGGCTTCGACTTCCAGCTCCATTCCTTTAGTGCTTGTATTACCGACGTTATCGGTAAAAATTTCAACGCCAGAATTTTCATCTGACTCCCCGCCTCGTAATTGCATATCTTTATGTTTAATTAAAAAGGCAGTACTGTTAATACGTAATTGATTATCAAACCACTGTGAACGCATACCTAACTCAAAAGACGTTAGGTATTCTGGTTCAAAAGGGCGCGCAGACACAGTAGTGTTAGCAACACCATTAAAACCACCTGACTTGAATCCTCTTGATGCATTGAAGAATATCATTGAATCGACGGACTGATTATATTGTATCCCCAGCAAAGGTGAGAATACACGCCAACTTTTTTCAATAGCACCTTCTGGACTTTGATCGGTGCGGTTAATTGTAATAATATTAGCCACATTTAGATGCGTGACAACTTGTTGTTTCTTATTTTCCCAAGTTAATCTTCCGCCTGTAGTGAGTGTCCATTTAGGGGCTAATCGATAATTTGTGTGGGCAAATAACGCCAGGCTTTGATTATCTACCTTGTTATTAAACGTATTATCTAAATCAAGCCCTATATTTAAAGGATTGTTTGGCCCACCTATGCTTGTTGGACTAGATAGTGAAGAGCCATCCATAGGGGCTGGGAGTGTCTCTAGCCCTAAAAATAGCCCTTCTAGAAAGACAAACCGAAAGTCATAGCTAATACGTTCATCAATAGTAAACAGCCCCAATAACCATTTGAAGTCATCGTTTTGGTTGCTGGATAAATTAAATTCTAGAGTGCGTTGGCGTTGTGTTTGTTCATCGTGGGTGAAGCCAATATTAACGGGGTTATTATCAAAATCACGACCATAAGTCGCATCTAATGAGCGGTAACTAGCAATAGTTTTAAGGTGCAGCTTATCAGTGAATTCCCACTCAATGGTGCTGCGATAGCCAGTTTGATTGAGTCTATTTTCATTTTCTGTCGTGGCTGCACTTAAAAAGGGGTCATCAAAAATTTGTAGAGGGGGGAGAGTATTAATCGCAGAGGTATCGTTAGCGATTGAGTTAAAAAGTGAGATAAGACTCGCATCATCATTTTTTTTGCTCAGTACTGACGCAGCAGTACCATTATGTTGCAGTTGCCTATCTATACTTAGTTCAATATTCAATTTATTGGAGTGTTTATATCTTAGCTTTGCCAATAAACCTAACTCATCTTGACCGCCTTCAAGCTCGCCATTTAAACGTTTCACAAACCCATCTTCAGTGAATTTAGCAACTGCTATGCGTGTTGCCCATTTATTATTTAGGGGCAAGTTAATTAATAACGAAGTATCGAGTCGATTATACTCACCCATGGTGACATTGGCGCTGATATCTTGTTTGTCACTCACTTTATTAGTTAGCACATTAATAGCACCGCCTATGGAATTTTTGCCATACAAAGTACCTTGTGGGCCTCTAAGAACTTCTACCCTGTCAATGTCTAAAAAATTAATGATTGAGCCTGCGGATCGTGCATGATAAACACCATCAATATATAAACCAACGCTGGGATCGGTGGTGGGAATCGGGTCGACTTGACCGACTCCCCGTATTGTTATTCCTGCACAGTGTGTGCAACCTGAGTTTTCTCCTACGGTGGTGATAGTAATATTTGGAATAAAGTCAGCGGCATCTACTAAGTTATCTAAAGCGCGCTGTTCTAAAAATTCGCCCGACATAACAGACACTGAAATCGGCGTATTTTGTAAGTTCTCTTCAACTTTTCTTGCTTCAACAGTGACGTTAAGTAGCTCGGTTATATCAAGGGAAAACAAATCAACATCGCTACGGGCATTTGCACTCTCAATTGCAAGCAGCGCGAGCATGAACCAGCCAAATATTTGACCGACACGTGCGTTGAATCGCATGACTGTACCCTTATTTTTATTGCCCTATTCGGCAAGTATAGTTGTTATTGAACATCGCTGACGAACTATGGACTATGTTTTTTTTGAAACTGACTAGGTGTTTGCCCTGTCACGTTTTTAAATGCTTTATAAAAAGAAGATCGGGCGTTAAACCCAACCGACATTGCAATTTCTAATACATTACTTTGACCTTCGAGTAATTTAACTTTAGCTGCTTCTATTCGGGCATGATTTATACATTCAAAAAATGACGTTTGCATTACTTGGCTAAGTGTTTGCGATACATATTGGCTGGGTTCATTTAAATGTTTTGCTAATTTAAATAGGTTTAAATGTGGGTCTAAATAAACCTGTTCGTGCTCTAATGCATGTTTTATCTTATCTGCAATCTTATTGGCATTTTTGTCAGACAATGCTGAGCGCTGATATGGCGCTACGTCAGCAGGTTTTTGTTTATTAACTCCTTTTGACTTGGCAGCACTATAAGTAGTTACATAGCCAGGTTGTTGTTGTAGACCAAAAAAGCCCAGCCCCCAAATTGTAATTAAGCTCAGCGCTTGCCCCCAGTGAGGCTCAAAAATGCGTATGTGACTGCTGTCGAGCAGTATTGATAAACTACCCCAGAGTCCGTTAATAACTAATAATATAGTAATGTAAATCAGCCATTTAATTTTTTTATGTGTTAAGTCACTGAAGATGTTTTTAAGCTGTTTATGATACTTAATTGTTAGCGCTACTAAGTGATAAAGG
The DNA here is from genome assembly GCF_054966645.1 of Pseudoalteromonas sp. SANK 73390. Taxonomy (NCBI): domain Bacteria; kingdom Pseudomonadati; phylum Pseudomonadota; class Gammaproteobacteria; order Alteromonadales; family Pseudoalteromonadaceae; genus Pseudoalteromonas; species Pseudoalteromonas sp. SANK 73390. The sequence continues at coordinate 51,336 of NZ_ARPN01000053.1, read as the reverse complement.
TAGTAAATGGTTTGTATAAACCACACCGCTAATGCGCTCATGATGGCAATGCTGATAAATAGTGTAAGTAGGGTACTAGGTACAGCATTATTACTAAAGAACATGTCCTGTGTTTCAGAAACCGGTGCTAGTAATAAAGTAATACTGAGTATTAAGCTAATGAGTGCAGGCACATAATGTTTGATATATACAGCTTTGAATTGCCATTGCTCGTCGGCAACAAGTGCGCATGTATAAAGCCATAGGCTAGGCGATAAGACTAAAAAGCAAGGTGCCAATAAAGCGATATAAGTTAATACATACTGTTCAAAAGCAAAGAACACAATGCCAGATGAACTTATTAAGGTAAGGCTAATAAGCAAGATAATCAGTGGAATGTAAAACGCTTGTTGTTTTAATTTTACTGCAATTGAATGGATCACAAAGCCACCAACACCCAGTGACAGGCCTGAAAAAAGTATCTCAAACAAATTGTCTGCATTAATGTTCATTTTTATATCTTTGAAATTTAGGGTTTTATTTTTTATTCTATCTTTTGTTGTCCTTGCTACGTGGCATGGACGACCTAAGTACTTTGCCAGCTTATCATGTTGCTAGTTTAAATTAATGTTTTAGGAGCTAGCTTGTTGCACTCAGCTATTTTATATATTCATATCACTTTTGGCGCATTCGCTGTTGTTGCAGGATATATAGCGCTATTTACTGAAAAAGGAAAGCGTAAGCATATTACCGCAGGTAATTGGTTTGTTGTTACTATGGTTTTAATGGGGATCTCGGGAGTGATAGTTGCCTATTTCAAGCCAATGGATATTTCAGTTATTGCAGGTCTGTTCACCCTCTATTTAGTGATATCTGGAGTAGGCGTATTCAAATTTGCCAATCATAGACGTTGTAAAGTGAATATCACTCTAATGATAGCATGTTTATGCGTGGGAATTTATAGCCTAGTTTGTGCTTACTGGACACTGCAATCCGATACAAGCCCTTATCAAGGCTTTACTGTTGAGCCTTTTATTATGTTTGGTATATTGGCGGTTATTTGCGGGCTATCAGATATACGCTACATGGTAGTTGGTGATCTTAGTCGTATCGCATGTTTAACTCGTCATATTTGGCGCATGTGTTTTGCTTTGTTCATTGCTGTTGGGTCGTTTGTTGCTCAAGGCTTACAAAGTTTTCCTGAGGAAATTCGCAGCTTTGCACTGGTTGAATATGCCGATTTAATTATTTTGCTTATTATGTTTTATTGGTTAGCTCGTAGCCGGGGTTTAGTATTGAACTTAAAAACAGGGTAATAAATAGAAGTTAGTGCTTGCTAACTCTTTTGGTCATGGTGATTTTATTTTGTTTAACTGTTGGTAACGCCCGTCTTGTTTCATCGTATGTAATATTTGAGTCAGTTTTTTAGCAAGGTTGGGGTGGCGAGTTTTATTGATATAAGTGTGTAATTTAATCTTAACTAATGGCGGGGTATGAATTTTTATATCTGAAAATATTACAGGCGATAAGCTCAGCAATCTATTTGCGGTTGCATGACTGGTTACTGTAATATCAGCTCTACCCATACTGATTAACTGTATTGCTTGATGAAAATCATCAACTAAAATTACGCCTTTAAAACGGGCCTGATTTTTGTCTAAAAATACCGTACCACGCTCATAGGCAATAGTGTAACTTTGCATGCTTTGCCAGCCATTCACAATGATATGTTCTTTGCCGATGACAGACTGATCTACAATGGCTATTGCTTCAGTCACTTGCTCAAGGTTGGGTAGTTTAGCCAAGTCTAAGTTACTAATGCGAAATAGCTCGCCATCAACTTTTCCCAAGTTTGCCCAGCTTAAACTTCGTTTGTTAGGAAGTGTGACAACCGTGAGTGCAAACCCTAATTCAGTCAATGCCGCGTTTAAAACTTGAGTGGTTTTTTGATATAGCGGTGTTCTTGGATCATTGGTAGTAGCCAGAGTAATGGGTATAAGTGGCACCGATTGGCCGCCTGCTACAGGTGAATGCATGCACAATAACAATAACCAAGCCCATACTAGGGAGCAAAATACTTTCAATGTAGGTAATAAAATCGCATCTGAGGTATCAATGAGTATAGGCTGATTACATTTAGATTTTTAATTAGGGGGAAATAAAATGCGTGCCTAAATTGAGACTAAAGCTTTCTGCCACTTTGCCGTTATAAAGCAGTTAACAACCTTCTAAGGATAGAAAATGAAAGTAAGTACTTATGCACCTAATTTTACTACAAAAAATAGTGAGCTTTTTTTCAACAAGAAAGTTAAAAGTGACAATGAAAATGAGCAAACTTCAGAGCAGGCAAAGGAAGCTGTACTCACCAAAAAGTGGGATGAAATTGCAAGTGGATATAAGAAAAGCAATCCAGCATTCAAAGCAGATTATGAAAACCTAGAAGAAGCTTTAGGAGTAATCAAAGCGCAAATAGAGCGGCTTCAAGAACAGATAAATAAGTTAAAAACCTCTCCTATACAAAGGGGATTACGTCTTAATTCTGAATATCAAAGTGAAACCCAAGTTGTCCAAATATCTAACCTGCATATTGGTGCTCAAGAGTACCAAGATACTAGTGAGCAAGCCCAAATAGATGCGCTTGAGCAGCAGCTAGGTGAATTTAAAGCACAAGAAGCGCAAATAAAAGCAAATATGTATCACATGATAGAAGAAGAAGGTAAGCGCTTAGAGCGTGAGCAGCGAAGATAGCGATAATGCCGTACCTTGCACTGCCAAGTTAGAGGTTGTTAATTAACAATGCATAATGCGATTTATTTGCTATTTTTTACAGCTGCAACAATTGATACTTCAACTAATAACTCAGGTCGAGCCATAGCCGCTTGCACACATGCTCTTGCAGGAGCGTAGCCTTCAGGCACCCACGCATCCCATACGTCATTCATTTTTGCAAAATATTGCATATCACTGATATACACCGTTGCACTGAGCAGGTGATATTTGTCGCTGTTTGCTTGAGCAAGTAAGTCATCTACCTTAGCGAGCATTGTATGAGTTTGTTCTGTAATATCCTGTGAGGCATCGCTGCATACCTGACCGCACAAATAGATAGTATTGTTGTGGGTTACAATACGGCTCATACGTTGGTTAGTGTGTTGGCGTGTAATAGTCATAAAGTTGTCCTTTAGAAAGCGTCGTTTTAACGCTAGGTGATACATTCTGCTTAGCATGATAGCGCAGCTGTATGTGTTAAGCAGAATGTATCACCTAGTTTTTTTTGATTGCTAAGGTAGCATACCAATTTTCTTAAAACATGAGTCATTTTAGCGAGCTAAATGACTCATTAACCGCGTTAAAAATGACTTATGTAGAATAACGACATAGCGAAATTTTTGTCTAGCTAATAAGCTATTTATTTAATGTAATTGGTATAACTCGTTTTAGTTGTGGATAGCAAGTAACGTGAGTTACAAAGTACTTTCTATTTTAAAGCGCTTATCTAAACCTGAGTTTAACTACTTAATATCTACTTCTATGGTGGTGCCATAATTACTGCCATCACCCAGTACACTGATAAAATACCAACCTGTCTGCAGGCCATCTAAACGAAGATATTCGCTATTGTTGCTTAGTTGAGAGGTAAAGTCATACATGTGGCGACTTGGCCAAAATTGTCCAGTAAAGATATCGCTATTGCCGGAACCATGCTGGGTACGGATCTCAATTTGGCTGTTTGGCTTGCTCACTTTGATATAAAAGTGTGCTTCACCGGAGCCAACACAGGCTGGTTGTTCATCAAATAGCTGACCATATTGTATGCTGGGGGTTGTTAAGCATTGATTAGCAATTGGTTTTGGTTGCTCACTTGACTCTCGTTGGGCACTGTCAAAGCTGGCAGCAATCATCATACTTTGATATTGATGGCTATCGAGTACACTGAGGTAGTGAATGCCTTTATTAACCGTAACCGTTAGTACTTGTTCTTGTTTAACTTGTTTTGAGCTTACTTGTACATTCTCAGGCGTTGCCCAATGATGTGCGCTATACAGCAATTTAGTCGTGGTTTGTGCATCTTGAGTGCTAAAATAGAGTGTGGTGTTATCGTTATCTACCTGCACTTTGAAGTACTGCACTTTGCCACTGATACATGCACTTTGATCAAGGTGCAATTGGTCCTCTGAGCTCACAGTGTCACCATCTTGGCAATTGGTTGGTAAATATAATGGCACTCCCAAGTTATTTTTAGCCCTTAACTGTAAGCCATCAGGGTCACCTTCATGCGGTTGTGGTAGCCAAGCTTGTAAACATTCAGCACTTTTAACGCAAGGGTCGGTCAGTGCTTTCATAAAGTTCACAATATCAGTGATGTCTTGCTCCGACAGTTCAAGAGGAACAAGTACAGGAGCACCATCCGCTATTTCATCATCGATTATTTTAGCGGCTTCTTCGGTGTTTATTTCAGCATCAGCAAAGAGTGATTCACAGTCATTGCGGTGTTTAAATTGCGCTTGCTCGCACCAACGTTTGTTATCAAAATAATTGCGAAGTGTTGCTCGGTAGTCATTGTAATGATCCATGACTTGTTCAAGGGTGTCGTAATTGCCCGCATGACCGTATGGGGCAGTGACTTCAATATTTAACAAGGTGCCAGAGCGAAAGCTAAAAATATCTGCTTCACTATTATTTCTATGCGTGCGTCCTAAATCATTGGTTTTTGTCGTTCCAGCGCCAGTACCTGGACCAATTTGGGGAAACGAAAGGCGGTGATAATTAGATACCTTGGTTTGGGTAAAGCTATCCGTATTGTGACAACCAATACACTGAGTTGGGATAAAGCTTGGTGGCTCCCCACCATCAGAAGGAGGAGGGGGCAGGTAAAGATATAAATAAGCCCCGCGTTTTTGAGACTCTGTAATGGCCGACTTATTACCTTTGATGTAGTCAAACCAAGGATTTTCAGTAAAGTTCATTGATTGTTGATAAGCGGCAATCGCCTTCATAATGTTATTGTAGGTTACCAACTCCTCATCAGGCTCATTGGTTTGTCCATACACATCTTCAAATAATTCTCGCCAATGGTTTTTAAATAACTCACCTTGTGCACTGCCATAATCTCCTATTCGAGCTGCAAGGTGTGCTCTTACAGCTTCGTTAGGTTGGTCTGGCATGAAGTTAAAGCCACGCATTTCACCATCGGTGACAACAGGAAAGCGAGATTGAGCGGCAAGTAAGCTGTCACCAGCATTTGGGTCGGATTGTCCATACGGTACATCGGCTGTGCTGATCCCTTTTTCCGGTGCCAGCCAGTCTAAAAACTCAACCCTGGCGTCACGAAATAAGCTGCGTTTTTCAGTCCATGCGTTAAAGATGGTGGGTGAGTTGCGAGGCACATAAAACTTGCCAGTCACGGTTTCTCTACCTGGTCCTATCGTATCAGCCTTTTTTGCCAGTGTGCCCACTGGTAATGCAAGGCCATCCCCACCACCTAAGTAAGGGTGGTGACAGCTTGCACAGGCGACATCTTTATTGCCGCTGAGCGCTTTAGAGAAAAACAATAGCTTACCAAGTTTTACTTTTGGGTCATTTACCGATGGGATATCCGCATTTGAGGTGAGATCCCCAGTTAGTTCATGTTGTTCAATCAATTCAGCAAGTTTGTCATCCAAGTTGTCATTGTTATTATTGTTTTGGGAGTGGGCTGCATTAGCAAGTGCATTAAGAGTAAATACACAAAAGCTTGCAAGCAAAGCAATCCCTCTAGTTTTGTTTATCATGTTAAGTTCCTTTGAAGTGAGATAATTCTCATTTTTAAAACTTACATCATTAACTTTTTATTTGCAAAATTTAAAATTAAAATCCAACGTAATTTCTATAATCATTTGTTTTTATTGTTATTTTATGTTTTGTTTGTTCTGGTTATTGCATTAGTTATGGTTTTAGTTAATTTCAAGTTAACTTTCTGGGTTTGGTTATTTAAGCGCATACTATGGGTTAGATGAATCGTGTTGATTAAAAAGCATTTTAGTCTAGCTGGTTTGACTTTAAGTTATGCTCGAGCAGTATTTCCTAAGTCATTTATCTGTCGAAATATTTGACCATTTATGTGATGCAATCGGTATTACAATAATGAGAGAGCTTTAGTTGTAATCTATATAGATGAAAGGGCGTATTTATTGCTGAGTTAGTGCTATCCAATATCTTTAAGGCTATTCGGGTAGGTAATATTTCTGGGAATGTTGGCTTGGTTTTTATTTTAGAACAAGTGACAAATACGCATAGGGTCAACGTGTTTTCGTTGACCCTAAAAAAGGTTATTCAATAATCCACTTTGCTGATGTGCTACTTGCATCACCATGGCGGTTTAAATGAATACCATTGGTATCATTATTGAGCCACATATATTGCTGCCAGTAGGTGTTTTTTATATTCCAAACGCCACCTTGGTAAATGAATTGATAGGTTGCTTTATCCGGTGAGTTTACTAATTTGGCATATCCAGATGAGCGAGTACTGTAACCAAAGAATAAGTTTGCGTTTAGTTTACTTCTTAAATAAAACGCCCCGTCTTGAGTTGGTACTTTAATAAACTCTGTGGCATTACCTGAATTAGCGACTAGTTTTGCGTCATTGTATAAGCCATCTTCGGCTTTTACTGGTTGAGTATTTAAGGCCGACTTTACGGTAATGATTTGACCGATGTCTGCAGATTGCTTTGGCGCTTGCCAGTCATTTGGTGGGGTTTTCCATGTGAGTGATTTCCAGCGCCAGTTATATGGCATACTCATATATGGGTCGTATAAGTCCTCGTAACCAGGCTCTGCTTCTATGTTGTATAAACACTGGCGTCGTTCTGCATCTAATTGTGCTACGCGCTCAAGTTGATTATCAGTACCTACATTTAGTGCCAACATGCACTCAGCTAATGTTTTACCTATGCCTGTTTCATTAGGGGCTAGCACATAAGTATGATCACGATGTTGTTGGTTGACATACCAATTGAGCATGGCTTGTTCATCAAATGACAGCCAGTTATCGACCAATGTTTGCGCTTCTAGGCGTGCTACTTGTTCTCTTTGCTCTAGGTGAACCGCCATAGTGCGAATAAACGCCGCCCACAGATCTTTACTCGCTTCTAATGCCACTAATGCAACGGGTTTCATGCTGCTAGGCTTATAACTATTCCACGTTGAATCTAATCGAGTATCTTCATGCCAAATCACATCACCACTACTGAAGTTAAGTACGTCCTTGGTATCGTGGCTATGCTGTTCTGCACCTTCAGAGCATAAGTATGCTTTAACTTGCCAGATTTTTTCAAAGTTATCACTTGGTAACCTTACAGTATGTTCTGGGCTAAAGGAGTCTTGGAATAAATGAACCGCTCGGCCAAATAAAAAGTAGTTGTGATCCACTTCAGCTTGTACTGAATAACCCCCCCCATCCCACACTTTAATACGTTTATTTTGCGCCATAGCTGCATTAACAAAGTGTGTAATAAAGCGCTGCTGGCCTCGGCGCGCTGCATCTACTCCACCTTGACCTGCTACGTCATCATAACGACGCATAAAGTGATCTTGTTGCAAATCTGCAGGTTCTTGTGAAATTGCGCCAAAACAGTTTGGTCCGGTTGGATCTGTGCTGGCACTTGAAACGTTGAATCCAGCTATATCAACCCAGCGTTCACCTACAATTGCGGCGTAAATGTTATCAAAGCGTGGTTGATAGTGAATATTGTTATTGGTATGTGCGCTAATGCGTTCAATTTCTGTATAGGCAGTGCTTAAATCGATATTTTTAGCTAAACCATTTTGCCATGTTGGGCGAGGGTCGTTCGGATCTGGCGAAATTATGTGCTCGGCATCTAATATTTCTAATGCTGCCGTGCGAGTTAGCCATTCATGACCCATTGGAATAGTACCGCTGCCGCCAAGTTGAGTAAAAGCAATGCTGTTGGTTGAAGTTGCAAATGCCATCAGTAGGCAAAGACTCGTTTTTTTCATGTATTTTCCCGTGTTAGTTATTTTTCTGGAAATAAACATTCAGTGAATGTTTGTTCGGGGAACACTAATTGAATTAAATTAATATTACAAATTTTTTACTATTGGTCTCTTTTGGTTACTTCTGTAACGATAAGTACTACGTTCATTTTTGGGTTATTCTATTTTTTACTATTGTAAGGTTTATAAATAACTTAAAAGAACGCTTTTAGAGCTGCGTTTTAACTGAGCATAACGTTTACAGGGTACATACAAAGCAATAAGCAGTATCAACCACACTGCTACAGTCAAAATTAAACTAGCCTCATAGTCTGGTGGTAATTTTGATGAATCAAAAAACATATTGATGGGCTCACCGTATTTGAGCCAAGTATATAGTTGAGCACAACCATTTATGATAGGAACATGAATTAAATAAAAGAATAAGGGCACGGCACCAAAGACTTTAAGCCATGCTAGAGTTGGGTATAAACGCGCCTTATCAGTCATTTTTTCCAGTTGTGCCAATAGTACTAAACCAGGACCAAGCGTCATTAGTAAGTATTGTAGAGAAGGGGGGTATTTGTGAGTATCTAAAAATGAGAGTATGGATGTAATGGCACTACCTTGTGGATTAAAAAGGGTGGGGTCGCCATAAATATTCGATGCTCTTAGCAAAATAAAAACCATGGTAAAGCACAAACCCAATCGAGTAAGGTATTTTATTCGCATTGTTTGTGGCCATAAGTAAGCTTGACCTAATACATAACCAAGTGCCATCACACTAAACCATGGGATTAATGGATACGCAACGTAGATATTAAGTGTATTGTTGTATAAGTTAATCGCGCCAGGGCTGTGTAAAAGTGTCCAAAGCCACTCAAAATTGACTAGTATTTGTGTCATTTCTATATCATCAAATGCGTTGTGTATAAGCAAAATAGGCACAGTTAAGGTGAGTATCCATTTTGGCTGCAAGTAAATAAGTGCAGATAACAACACCATTGACCAGCCGATGACCCAAATAACTTGTAATATGATAGTGTCGTAGTGTCCTTGCCAGCTTGGTGTTATCACTAACACTTCTAATAAAATAAGCCAAACGCCTCGGCTTAATAGAAAGTGACATAATTTGGTTTTATTTTGCACTTTTTGACCATATAAAAAAGCACTTATGCCCGTTAAAAATACAAAAAGTGGGGCGCAAAAATGGGTGATCCAGCGGGTGAAAAACCATGTCCAATGGGTGTATTCTAGATCTGTTGGTGAAAATAGCGTAACGCCCCAAAAACCTCGAGTATGATCAAGGGCCATTAATACGATGATAAGTCCTCTTAAAATATCGATGGATGTTAATCTAGAAGATAATTGCTGCGTTAACGCATAAGACATAGATGTTTACCTTAGTCGAGTTCCTTTCACACCTCAATTGGGTGAAGGTTGTACGATATCCATTAAGCGCTAAGCATAGGAACAAATACTTTTCATGTAAAGTATTTGTAAATTTCATGGCTATCTAAATGGGCTTAAGGTTTGTTGACGAGCCAATCATAGGCTACGTTTTCATTGAAAAAACTCTTGATATTCATCGTGTGTTTTTGAGCAAAAGTTTCTATCAAATCACTTTTGAAGTCGGCAGGGTCTACAACTCTGGCTATATACATATGACTAAAAAGCTGCTTAATAACGTTAAGTACTTTGAGCACGTCACTGCCGCTATATCCCAACGTTAATTCAGTCACATTGAGCAACAGTTTGTTGAGCTTTGTTGTGTCTGCTGTTTTTTTAATCGTTTGGTACATGTTAGCAATGTCATCTTTGGAACCGCATCCTTTGGCCACGACATGTATGTAGCCAAGCGTGTGATAGATATCCAAGGAATATGAAAACGGGTTTGCATGCGCTGTTGATGTCATTAACTGCGTACTTATTAATGGCTATGCATTAGTATTAGCAAATGCGGTATAAGCAAGCAAGGTTGCAATACAAGTAAATTGTTGTTTTTACAAAAATATAAAAGGGCGAGGTTAAGACATGGGCATGGGATAAGTGCCGCAAGCAGTATATTTTAATACTCACTTGCGGTTTTGATCAATGGTGCTGTGTTTTACTATTGATATAGTCAGTAATCGAAAAGAGTATGCTTGAAGCAACAAATGTCATATGTATTGCGACTTTCCAAAATAGTTGCTCTTCAGTGAAGTTGCGCCAATCAAGAAATACTTTAAATAATTCTATTGTCGATATTGCAACAATGGCGCTTATTAACTTTATTTTTAGTCCTGAAAAGCCTATTTTACCCATCCACAAAGGGCGATCTTCATGTTGCTCTATATTTAATTTTGATACGAAGGTTTCATAACCACTGAAGATGATGATCAGCAATAGTCCTGCTAATAAAGCCGTATCGACCAAAGTTAAAATGTTAATTAACATTTGCCCATTAGTGGCATTCAGTGTGTTGACCACCATTACACCCAATAATTTAAAAAACTTGACTAACAACAGCAATACAGCCACGAATAAGCCGAAGAAAAGGGGGGCTAAAAGCCATCGTCCCGAAAATATTAGCTTTTCAAAGTGTGTTTCAATTTTTTCCTTCATTGTGTTCTCAGTGTATTTTTAGCTACTCGAAATGGTTGCAGAAAAAACCACAAAAGAATAGAAGTATTTTGTCTGAGCCTAAATTAACACCACTATTGCTCGTGATTTTTATTGTAATCTCGTTTGCTCTCCCATTAGCAATGGTTACGATTAAAGTTTTTATCAAATTGAGTATTGCGCTATATCGGGTTTATATGGATCAAGTATGGCAAGCGTGTTTATTACTTTTCATTTACAGTATCAAAACTCATTTTTTGTTTCGCATTAAAGAATTTTTCGTTTTATTTTAGTTAATTTTATATTGCATTCTGTAATTTATTTGTATAGGTTGTACCTCTATTAGGTTGGTTTCATCATGAAAAACGATTTATCACAGGAGCTATTTTGCACAGTGGATGGTGTACACAAAAAATAATAAAAGCCATTTAGGATAAAAATAATAATGAATCAAAAATTTGCCCTTAGCGCATTAGCCGTATCGTTACTTACCGCAAGCAGCATGTCAGCCATGGCAAGTGAGGCTAAAACATACATCATTAAACAAAATAACTTAAAAGCATATATGCTCTCTGATGGAATGCGCGCAAACCAAGTTCAAAGCGTTTTTCAAAGCAACAAGTTACAGACTTTGTCAGCGACATTAAGTGAAGAAATTTCAACCGTGAGCTTAACCGATGAGCAAGCTTCAATACTCAAGCGCTCAGGCCAATTTGAGTACATCGAAGAGGATTTTGAATACCAGTTATTCTCTAATACTCAGGTCAGTCCCTACGGTATTGCTCAGGTACAAGCTAATTTGGTTGCTGATAGCAATGCTGACCTGATGAAAGTGTGTATTATCGATTCAGGTTACGATCTCGGTCATCCAGATTTACCGCAAAATGCGACCGGTTTTGCCGATGCAGCAGTCGGTGTGTGGTATCGCGATGGCTCAGGACATGGCACACATGTGGCGGGTAGCATTGCAGCGCTCAACAATAGCCAAGGCGTACTTGGTGTTTTACCCAGTGACAAAGTGGCCATTCATGCGGTACGTGTATTCGATGATAATGGTAAGCAAGGCTATAACTCAAGAATTGGTCGAGCTGTTGACAATTGTGTTGAAAATGGTGCGAATGTTATCAATATGAGTCTGGGTGGAGCTGGTAAAAGCCAATATTTAGAAGAGCGCTTGAACTTAGCTTATGACCAAGGTGTATTAGTAATTGCAGCAGCAGGTAATGATGGCGATAGTTCGCTAAGTTACCCCGCCAGTTACGACAGTGTTATGTCGGTTGCGAATATTAATGAGCAACGTCAGAAAAACGATTCATCACAATATAATGCACAAGTTGAAATTGCTGGACCGGGTACAGATGTACTATCGACTGTTCCAAGAGGAACTGGTGTTGTCGCGAACGTGAGTGTATCGAATCAAGCCTTTGAAGCATCTGGCATGACTCATTCGGTTGAAGGTAACGTAACAGCATCACTTGTAGACTGCGAGCAAGGGCTTGCGCAGTGTACAGCACCGGCCAGTATTTGTTTAATTGAACGCGGAGGCGTGACATTTGCTGAAAAGGCAAAAAATTGTCAAGCGGGCGGTGGTATCGCAGCGGTTATATATAATAATGCGGCAACAACGTTTTCAGGTACGCTTGGTGATGATGAAAACCATGGTGTGACAATTCCGGTGTTAGGTATGTCAGGACAAGATGGTGCTACATTAAAAGGACTATTGGGCCAGCAAGTTAATGTACAGTTGGAAGCGATTTCTGATTATGATAAAAAGTCAGGCACCTCAATGGCAAGCCCTCATGTTGCAGGTGTTGCTGCGCTTGTTTGGAGCAATCACAATCAATGTAGCAATGTTGAAATTCGCCAAGCACTGAATGCAACAGCGATAGATTTAGGGGATGCGGGGCGTGATCACAAGTTTGGCTATGGTTTGGTACAAGCTAAAGCAGCCTCTGATTATCTAACTGCAAATGGGTGTGGTGGAGACGTTCAAAACCAATTACCGCAGGCTGCATTTAGTGTTTCATGCGATGTTTTAAGCTGTCAGTTTGATGCCAGTAATAGCAGTGACTCAGATGGTCAGATCAGCGCTTATGAATGGCGTATCAATGGGCAAGCATATGTAGGCAAAATAATTTCGCATCAGTTTGCTCAAGCTGGTAGTTATCAAGTATCACTTGAGGTAACGGACAATAGTTCAGCAACAGCCATTACGACTAAAACTATCGCAGTAACAGAAGGTAATGTTGGTAGTGATTGTCAAGGTGTTGAAGCCTGGTCTGCTGCTAAGACATACCGCTCTAAAGGTACGTTAGTATCTTATCAGGGTAAAAAATACCAAAATAACTGGTGGCATAAAAATAAGAATCCGGCACAAAACTCTAACATTGGCAATAATTGGAAAGTGTGGACAGATTTAGGTGTTTGTAACTAATTCAAGCTATTAAAGCTAAAGCCCGCTGCTGCGGGCTTTTTGTAATTAATGGTTTTTATAAACTTTACCGTCTTTCATCACAAAGCTGACCTGCTCTAATGTAGAAATGTTTGTTAGTGGGTTATCATCTACCGCGATGATATCAGCCAAGTAGCCTGTCTTGATTTCCCCCAGCTCAGGTTGCTTTAGTAATGCAGCGCTATTCATAGTTGCTGACTGTATTGCTTGCAGCGGTGTCATACCAAATTTGACCATACGTGAGAATTGCTTAGCGTTGTCACCGTGTGGGTAAATTGCAGCATCAGAGCCAAACACCATGTTTAAACCTGCTTTGACGGCTTGGCGAAAGCTTTCACGTTGTGCTTTTGAAACGAGCTTTTCTTTATTTATGTTTTCTTCAGGCACGCCATTGGCTTCACCGAAGGCGAGTGTATATTCGGTATTGTAGATATCACACGATAGATAAGTACCATGTTGTTTTGCCAGCTCAATGGCTTCATCATCCATAAAACTACAATGTTCGATGCTATCTATGCCGGCACGAATAGCAGCCTTAATGCCATTGGTACCATGGGCATGCGCGGCAATGATAAGCCCTCTTAGGTGTGCTTCTTCAGCCGCTGCTTTTAGCTCTTGTTCACTAAATTGTTGAACCCCGACTTTAGTCCCTTTGGAGAATACGCCACCAGTGGCACATATTTTAATCGTATTGGCACCATATTTTATATTTTCACGCACTTTTGCCCTTACAGCCCAAGGGCCATCTGCAACGCCACCTGCCACTGACTTTTTCTCAGGGGCGCTAAAGTTATCATCACAATGCCCTCCTGTAATTGAAATTGCGTAGCCGGCACTCCAAATTCGAGGACCGATTACTTCACCTGCATTGATTGCATCACGCGTTGCGATAACGCTATAACCAGGTGCACTTAAATTACGAATAGTCGTAAAGCCTGCCATTAAAGTGGTTTTTGCATTTTTAACTGCTTTGATTGTTTTTCTAGGTATAGAATAATTCTTTGCAGCCAAAAAATTATCGGCGGGGTCGCTCGTCAAGTGTACGTGCATATCCATTAATCCCGGTAAGAGTGTTTTACCTTCGAGATTAATGACGATTGCATCACTGGGCACATCGAGTTGTCCTTGCTGAGCGATATTAATAATGCGGTTATCTTCTATAAACAGGCTTGGATTAGTGATCCTCTTCCCTGACTCTACATCAATATAGGCGGCGGCATTGAGCACGGTAGTTTGTCCGTATGCGAAACTAGAGAACAAACATAAAGAGGCGAATGAATTTAAAAGAGTATTTTTCATATGTGATTATTTGTTGCTTATTATTGGTTAACTGAGTATTAGACATTCAAAGCAAGGTAGCGAGTCGCTTGCGACAAAAACAATGTTTACTGGGGTAAGGTTAACAGCCCGATATTTTATCATGGTATTTGGCTATATTTTTTAATAAAGTGCCCGCTGGTTGCAATTGGGCGGTAAATCGCAGCGGGTATAAAGCACAGGTATGATGACTATGTCATCCCAGTGGTTAAGAGCTGCTCGGTCTAGATAACGAGCAAGCGTAGCACAAGCACAAAGGGTATGCTCAAGAGGATTATTCATCATGTCATATATCAATTGATGCATTGGTTAGTACCGAGTTTTACTTCGTATCAAGGTGGTTATCTTGATACTTGAGAGTCAGTCATACCGACGATCACTTTTGCTACATCCATCAAGTATACATCTTCAAGTAAGCCTATCACATCGTTCCAGCGGGGATTATATTCATTGTTTTCCCAGCGCCTAAGTGTACGCTCTTCAATACCGTAACTGGCAGCGGATTCTGCTTGAGTAAAGCCTCTGCATTTACGTGCAAATTTTAGAATATCTGACCCTTTGGGCGTGCGATTTGTTTGAGTACTAATGTTTGAGTGCATAATTTTATATTTTCCTTCATTTGTTACGCAAAAATACTGTTTTCCAGTGAAAAACGTTATATCTTGATGTATAATCCAGCACTTAATACGCATCAATTAGAATGGAAAGGGAACTTTCAATGTTGTTTGTGCGTATTTTTTTAAATTCTAGATCTAAAAATTACGCATTTCAAATGTTATTTTAGCTTTTGCATTATTTTTTGTTTGACCAATGTCATGAAACGCGAAATTTTTTACTCTTAAAAAAATAAGGGAAACTTTGATATGTCTGAAAACTATAGCGATAGTATAGCGAGCAATAGCGCTGGTTCTGCGTCATTCTCTACGCGTGTTGAACAGGCGATTAAACCAGACAGTATTCGCATGTTTGCGTCAAAAATAGGTGTCTCTGAAGGGACTCTGCGTAGAATATTGAAGGGTGAAGATCCGAAATTGAGTGTTATTGAGCGAATTGCTGAGCAAGCACATGTTGATTTTATGTGGTTGGTAAAAGGAGTTGGTGAGTCGGTTAACCATAACAGTGATTCGCCATTATTGAGCCAGCGGGTTGTGAGTGTTGATGAATTTGAAGAAGAGTTTATTTTAGTACCGGGTTACCACATTTCAGTGAGTACTGGGCATGGTGCATTCAATGGCGCTGCGCGCATTGAACGCCATTTAGCTTTTAGGAAAAAGTGGATTGATTATAAAGGATTAGATAAAAGTCAGTTAGCTGTTGTTTTTGCTAAAGGCGACTCTATGGAACCAACAATACATAACAACAACACTATTTTGGTTGACTTATCAGATAAAAAACTCAGTGAAGGGCTAATTTATGTGGTTCGATTGGGTGAAGAGCTCTATGCAAAACGGTTGCAGCAGTACTTAGACGGTTCAGTACGTTTAATTAGTGACAATAAAGAATATGTCGATCAGCATATACAACCACACGAACTTGAGCAGTTAGAGATCATTGGTAAGGTTGTATGGATAGGTAAAGATCTTGCTTAGTACATAGCGTGCCATACAGGGACGCTATAAATTTAAGGTATACCAATTTTATTAAAATATTGATCATTCTAGCGAGTTAAATGACTCATGTTGAGTAATGATATAGCGGAGCTTTTGCCTGGTTACTAAGTTATTTATCTGTCGCAATATCAGATTATTTATTTAATACTCATTAAAATGGCACTTTTGCTGAGAACGTCATTAACTGCTCGGTGTAAGGGTGGCAGATCTGTAACATTTCGGCATGCAGCTGCAAACGAGAAGCAGCTGCAAGTGCCTCGTCTTTAGCATAGAGCCTATCACCTAATATTACATGACCAAGCGATAGCATATGTATGCGTAGCTGGTGAGAGCGACCAGTTATTGGCGTGAGTTTGACACGTGTTGCTTTATCTTCGTAATTTAGTACTTCAAAATGGGTAAGTGAGGGCTTCCCTGTTTCATGACAAACCATTTGTTTAGGACGGTTAGGCCAGTCACATGTCAGAGGTAAATCGACAGAGCCTGAAAATTGCTCAAGCTTGCCATATACTCTGGCGATATAATGCTTGTTGGTTAACCTATCTTGAAATTGAATACTTAAAAAACGATGGGCCTCTTTTGACATAGCTAAACACAGCACACCAGAAGTTGCCATATCTAACCGATGAACAATACGTGCGCTAGGAAACACTACATTGACTCGATTAATTGCACTATCTGCATGTTTGGGATCTTTGCCCGGCACGGTGAGTAAACCACTGGGCTTATTGATAACCAACATATGATCATCTTGATACAGAATGTCTAAATACGGATCGCGCGGTGGCGCATAGTTTAACAACACAAGTCTGGCCTTAATTAATTTGAGCGCCGTATTCTAGCGAGGTTTTGCTTAATAACAAAATTTTGCCTTGTTATCTGCCATATTTTTCACTTTGTTCCTTGTAGGACTATAAAATCAGCTCAGCGTAAACCAAAAGTGGCTGACGCTGAGCTTAAGGGGTTTACTCGTGCGTAACTACTATAAGACGAATTGCATCTAGCTTAAGCTGTGCTTTGGCAATGTGGATGGTTAACTCAGCGCGTTGCTTATCAAAGACGGCTATTTCCTCATCACGAATATTAGGATTGATTGCTTTGAGTGCGCTAAGCCTGCTTTGTTCATCTTCCATGGCGTCTAACATTTTTTGCTGTGCTTGTGCTTGAATGGTATCTAATTGGCTCGCTACCAAGTCATTTGCTGTTGATATTAACGGGTGAATGGCACTTTGTAGTGCATTGGCTAATTTGCTTGCTGTTTGACGTCCAACGGCTGATAGCTGGTTGTTAAAGGCATCAAACGCGACATTTTCGGCCAAGTTGTTACCGCTTTTATCAAGCAAAATACGTATTGGCGTAGGTGGCAAAAAGCGACCTACTTGCAACGCTTTTGGTGCTGAGGCTTCTGCAATAAATATTAGCTCAACAAAGAAAGTACCAACGGGTAATTTTTTATTTTTTAACAGGGCAACTGATGCACTACCAAAGTCATCATCGCAAATCATATCCATGGTGCCTTGCACCATTGGATGATCCCAACTAATAAAGTGGGCATCTTCTTGTGAAAGTGCTGTAGTTCGGTCAAATGTTACGGTAATGCCATCGTCTTTTAAACACGGAAATGACGGGTTTAGCATGTGCTCTGTTGGTTTAAGAATAATGGTGTTTTCGCCTTTGTCTTCTTGATTTACACCAAAAATATCATATGCGTTGATCATGAACGCGGGTAATATTACATCATCGTCAAGTTGTTCAATTTCTTTTACCAAGCGCTCAGCTTGTCCTTGGCCGCTGGAATGAAGCTCTAGTAATCGGTCGCGGCCTTGTTCCATTTGGCTGCGCAGCACTTGGTTTTGCTTAGCAGCTTGCTCTAGTACAGGGTCTAAACTGTCTTCGTCACAGTTGTGCTCGCTAATTAACTCAAGCAATTCTTCAGAGAACTCCTTGTACAGTAGCTGACCTGTAGAGCTGGTGCTTTCAAAGGCGTCTAAGCCATCTTGATACCAACGCAGTAAAACTTCTTGTGCAGTATTTTCAAAGTATGGCACATGAATATTGACATCAAATTTTTGACCGATACGGTCAAGGCGACCGATACGTTGCTCTAGTAAGTCAGGGTTCAGAGGTAAATCAAACAAGACTAAATGATGTGAAAACTGAAAGTTGCGACCCTCAGAACCAATTTCTGAACACAAGAGTACTTGCGCACTGTTATATTCGTCTGCAAAGAATGCAGCGGCACGGTCGCGCTCAACAATCGACATACCTTCATGGAACACCGCGGCTTTGATGGCTTCGCGTTCACGTAATATTTGCTCAAGGCTAATGGCTGTTTGCGCTTGTGCACAGATCAATAAAATCTTTTCATGCTTTAGAGACTTTAATGTATCTATCAACCAATCAACGCGGGGGTCAAATGCAGTCCAACCGCTGCCTTCACCTTCAAATTCTTGAAAGATTTTTTCAGGGAATAGTGCACGTAGTGCCGATTTTTCAGGGCTTTGAATACCACCCATACTACCTAATACGGACATGGCTGTTTTATATTGTTTAGGTAGTTCAATAGGGTAGCTGTGCAGCTTACGGCTTGGGTAGCCTTCAATGCCGCTGCGGCTGTTACGGAATAAAATTCTGCCTGTACCGTGACGGTCTAAAAGCATGGATAGAATTTCTTGTTTTGCTGCTTCATTACCGTTTTGTGCGTTATTGAGTAAAGTTGAAATATCAGTCTCTTTTAACAGCGCAATTAAGATGGACTGGCCTTTTTCATCCAGTGCGCCATCTTGTAGTAATTGGTTGGCAGCATCGGCTACGAGTTGATAACGGCTTTCTTCTTCAACAAATGCGTCATAGTCATAGAATCTATCAGGGTCGAGTAACTGTAAACGCGCAAAGTGGCTGTAATGACCTAATTGATCCGGGGTTGCGGTTAACAAAATAAGCCCTGGAATATCTTGGCTCAGTTCGGCCATGCGTAAATATTCCGTGCTTGGTTTTTCTTTTGTAATGGTTAAGTGATGGGCTTCATCAATGACCAATAAATCCCAATCAGCTAAGGTTGCTTGTTCAAACCAGCGGCGTTTTTTAGTAATAAATTCAAGGCTTACTAGTACTAATTGCTCAGTATCAAATACATTAGGGGAGTCGGCAAACGCTTCATCACAGCGCTCCTCATCAAAAATAGAGAAGTGCAAATTAAAGCGGCGTAACATTTCAACCAACCATTGATGCTGTAAGTTCTCTGGCACAACTATCAGTACGCGATTAGCGCGACCAGTTAAAATTTGTTGATGCAAAATCATGCCCGCTTCGATGGTTTTACCTAGGCCCACTTCGTCTGAGAGCAACACTCTAGGAGCAAAGCGCTTACCTACTTCATCAGCAATATATAATTGATGTGGAATTAAGCTAGCACGTTGCCCAACCACACCTTTGAGGTGTGACTGCTGGCGATTAAATTGATGCTGCCATGTTTGGTAGCGCAGAGTATAGCGATCAAAACGGTCAACTTGACCTGCAAATAGTCTATCTTGTGGTTTATTAAACTTAATAAAATGGTCAAGAAAGGTTTCTTTTAGCGTGGTTTTTTCTGACGTATCGAGACGAGTGCCGTGATAACACAGCAGGTCACCTTGTTGCTCAATGTGTTCTACTTGGAGTTCCCACTCTTCAACATGGCGAATGACGTCACCTTGGTTAAAGACTACACGCGTTACAGGGGCTTCTTGCATTGAATAAACGCGGTTTTCTCCACTGGCGGGGAACAATATGGTGACCTGACGGCCTTCCAAAGCCACTATGGTACCTAATCCTAAATCTGACTCAGTATCACTGATCCAGCGCTGACCTAAGGAAAAATTCATGTTTGTCTCGTCTTAGCAGAAAAAGGCGGCTATGTTACCCGTTCGCATGGCGTTGTTCAATCTTGTTTATTCTCTGTGAATGTGCCTATTGAGGCGCGTAAATAGAGAATGTCATAAACATTACAGTTTGCTTAATATATGTGCAGTCAGTTGTCATGAAACGGACTTTTATGACAAATAGACTAAACTTGGTTTATAGCCATGCAAATAGTTGGCATTGCCACTGAATGTATTGGGTATAGCATATATAATTGCAAACGACAGGAATGCGCTATGGGAAAAGATCAAGACCAAGACAGAAAAGTGTACGTGCTTGACACCAACGTACTACTACATGAACCCCTCGCTTATCTTTCCTTTCAAGAACATGACGTGGTAATTCCCATGACTGTGCTTGAAGAGCTAGATCATATAAAAGACAGAAAACGCGATGTAAGTCGTGACGCTAGAATTGCGATTCGAAGTCTAGATGGTGTATTAAAAGATGCCTCCCCTGAACAAATGCTAGAAGGAGTAAGTCTACCCAGTATTCAATCAGATAAAGAGCATGGCCCGCTTGCACGCGGCAAATTGAAAATCGTGAATGATCATTTGTTTCCTGACAGCATTTCTGGTTTGCCAGGTAATGAAAATGATCATCGTATTATAAATTGTGCTGTGCATTTGCAAAAACAATATAGTGAAAAAAAATTGGTGTTGGTTACCAAAGACATCAACATGAGGCTTAAAGCCAAAGGGGCAGGGTTAAAATTTGTAGAAGATTACCGCACCGACCAACTAATTGATGATATTAAACTGCTTAGCACAGGCTTTAAGAAAATTAGTGGCGACTTTTGGCAAAATGTAGGTGACTGCTCATCCGAGCAACAAGGCCGTTATACTGTACACCATGTACCAAAGGCGTTGGTCCCAGATGTGTTTTGTAACGAATACCTAATTGATGATAGTGAACATTTTGCTGCTAGAGTCGATAGTTATGATGATAAAAATATTACTTTACGAGATTTAAGCCGTGAGCGATTGATGCATCAAATGGCATGGGGAGTGAAACCAAAGAATATTTATCAAGGAATGGCACTTGATGCATTGCTTGACCCTGATATTGAATTGGTCATTTTAACGGGCCCAGCAGGGTGTGGTAAAACGTTACTTGCATTGGCCAGTGCTTTGGAAATGATCATTGAAAAAGGTATTTACGATAAGGTAATTGTGACCCGGAATACACCAGAAATTGCTGAAAGTATTGGCTTTTTACCCGGAACAGAAGAGGAAAAAATGGCGCCTTGGCTGGCTGCAATTACTGATACATTGGAAGTACTACATAAAAATGATGAAAGTCCTATTTCGAGTAGGAACTACATCATGGAAAAAGCCAATATACAGTTTAAGTCAGTAAACTTTATGCGTGGTCGTAGTATTCAAAATGCCGTGGTTATTTTAGATGAAAGTCAAAATTTAACGGCCTCTCAGTTGAAAACTATTATTACGAGATGTGGAGAAGGAACTAAGTTGATATGTACGGGTAACTTGGCGCAAATTGATAGCAACTATCTAACGCCCGTCACATCAGGGTTAACATACTTGGTTGAGCGATTTAAGCACTTTGAAGGCAGTGCCACCATTAATTTAAATGGTGTGGTACGCAGTCGCTTAGCGTCTTTTGCGGAAGAAAATTTGTAACTTAACCAACACGAGCAGGCCGTTTTTTATGGCCTGCTTTAAATTCTTTTAATAGACATGTAGCGCATTACTGGTAATGTTTCTGTTTAATAATAATGACACCCTCAGCTACGATGAAAGAAAACCAAGACTTTATTCCACTAAAAAAGTATCGCACCGCTGCCTTAGCGAGTTTATTTATGTCGATATTTGTGGCTGGTTTTTTGTGTATGCATTTATATCATATAAAGCTCAACCGCGCTTTTGCTCAGCATCAAGTATATTATGAAGCGATAGATACTCAAATTGTTCAGAAGGTGGCTGAGGCGAGTAATGTCATCGACAATATTTTTTCAAGCCTTATGCAGCCATTGGTGTACGAGTTTGATAGTTCGATTACTCACGCAATTGAAAAAAACAATAATTATTATCATCAGCTCGATGGTGAAGGTGGAGAAATTGTGGTTCGTAAAGCGCCACATTCAGCTTTGGATGTGCCAGATAATTGGCAGCAAATACTTGCATTGGGGCCTGCATTTAACACTGCATTAGCGTTAATTCCAGCTTTAGATGCCATTGCCTATGTTAAAGAAGGGCAATTTGCGTTTGTTCGTCGCAGAGACAACAGCACGAGTCATATGTTAAGTGCCATGCTTGATGGGGCGTTAGCACCTGACTTTTCTCAATCTAATTTTAGTAGCAGTCGACGGGTAAATATTGAAGGGAAACATTATTTTAGTATTGCTAAGCAAAGTGGCAATGCAGAGGGAGAATATGTGGTACTCGTCTATGACAGTGCCGATGTTGCAAGTTGGCTTAGGGACGTTACATCAGAACATATAACAATTACCCTGTTTAACAAAGATAAGCTGAATCTTCTCAATGATGATGCAGTTGAACTGAAGTCAAAAACCTCCATTAACGAGATAGCACCTTGGGAAGATGGCGTGCAACTTTATAGGTTAAGAGCACACATGCCTATCGATGTTGTTTATGCCCAAGATGAGGCACAGTTTCGCAACCCTGTTTTAATAGAAGTATTGCTGGAGTTTGGCTTTTTATTAATATTTATGGTGGTGATTTACCTATTATTGAGTTGGTTAGGAAACCGTATTTTTATCTACCCAGTGAGTTACTTCTTAAGTTATTTGACCTATCAAGAAAATGCGCCAAAAGGTACGTTTGATTATGTAGTTCCTGTTGATTGGCAACCGTGGTTTGCGCGTGTTAAGCAAGTTGTCACACAAAAGCAAAGTTTACTGGAACAGTTGCAGCGCCATAATGAAGTTCTTGATGAACAAGTGCAATCACAAAAACGAGCATTATCACGTTCTTTAGAAGCAAAAGAGCGTCAAGCAGCGCTGTTAAACACGGTATTAGACAGTGTACCTGATTTGATATATTTCAAGAATATAGATGGTTCATTTATTGGATGTAACCGAGCGTTTGAGTTGTTTTTAGGTATTGAAAAGTCTCAACTAGTTGGTCGTGAACAAACTGAAATTACCAGTATGTACCCAGAATTTCTAACCCTTGAGCAGCAAATGCTTAATGAAAAAAAAGCAATTACTCAAACCATTACCTTAGATGATAAGAGTTACATGTTAACTTTAAGCCCATTTTTGTGTGCTCAGCGAGGCATGTTAGGTAGTTTGGGTGTGGCGCAAGATGTAACGATGCAGCAACAAGCGATAAAAGCACTGCAAGCATCTGAAGAAAGCTTTAAATCGGCTATGGAATATGCGCCAAATGGTGTCATTTTAGTGTCTCTTGATAAGGAGGTGCTAGCTATGAATAAAGCTGCTCGTCGTTATTTAGATAAAGCGACGGTTTCGCCTCTTGTGCACTTATCATCACTATTTACAGCAGATGGTTACTTAGCTATTTCTCACGTGCTGAGCATGCTTTTAAAAGATACAAAAAAAGTGCTTGAGCTCAGTATTTCGCAAAATGAACCTTATAGTTGGTTGCAGCTAAGTGCATCTTTGGTGTGGGATAAAAAAAAGGTCGCGAAATATTATGTTTTGCACTTGCAAGATATTACGAGTTTAACTCAGGCAAAGTTAGACGCAGAAAGGGCTACGTTGGCTAAAAGCCGTTTTATTGCCAATATTAGTCATGAGATCAGAACGCCACTTAATGTAATTCAAGGTGTGGTGGGGATTATTAAAAAACAGCAGGTAAGTGAACAGCACAGCACCATGTTAGGCCAAGTTGAACATGCTTCCGAGCAATTGTTGAATATGCTCGATAGTATTTTGACTTTTGCTAAAGTAGAAGGTAAACAACAGGCTGTGTGCATACAGCCATTTAGTGTGGCTACTACGGTACGAGATTGTTTAGAATTAATTACGCCTTTAATAGAGAAAAAGCAGCTGAAGCTGATTGTTAAAGTTGATGACCGAGTTTGGCCTGTGTTACAAAGCGATGAAAATAAAATTAAACAGATTTTGTTGAATTTACTAAATAATGCTGTGAAATATACGCAAAGTGGCACTATCACATTAAGCTTGACGGTCGAAGATAGCAGCTCAGAACAGCAAAGTGTCCGCTTTAGTGTGGCCGATACAGGTATTGGTATTAAACATGAAGATCAACAAAGGTTATTTGATGCTTTTACTCAGGGTGATGAGTCTTTATCACGCCAGCATGAGGGAATTGGGTTAGGCCTTGCCATTGTTAAGCATGAAGTCACGTTACTCGGAGGTAATATTTCACTGAACAGTGAACTTAACCGTGGTAGTGAATTCTACTTTACCTTAAAAATGGACAAAGCAGTGTGTGTAGTCGCTCAGGCTTACTCGCCAGTATTGTGGTTATGTAAAAAGGAAAGAGTGGTTGATTACTTAAAACAAGCAGATATATGCATTGTTTATAGCGCCAACGAAGCGATAATAGAAATGACACAGCGTGAGTATAAATCGCTTGTTGTTTGCGACCCCAATGAGGTTAGCGCATTACTACAGCATGCCCCACAATATATTGAGAGGTTAGAATCGGTTATCAGTACCCAGCTGCAGTCTTTCTCTAAAACAACATGCAATGCACCTTTGACAATTATGCCTGATGAAATGTTCTTACAAAGTGCATATAGCTGTTTGTTGTATGAGCAAAATAGTCAAATGCTAATTCAGGCTCATAAGGATATTTCTGGATGCCTGTGCTTAGTAATTGATGACAACAGCTTAAATTTAGATATTACAGCAAATATGTTGCTTGCTTTAAATATTAATGTGGTAGTTCAAAATTCCGCATCCAACCTTGTTGAGGTCGTTTCGGCCTTAAATCCCGATCTCATTTTGATGGATATTCACATGCCTGTGATTGATGGTTTCCAAGCGACTAAGGAGCTTAAGCAGACATTAGAGAGTTTTAGCAATCCAATTATTGCGCTAACGGCAAATGCACAACGCAGTGAGCAAGAGCGGGCGCTTGATGTAGGAATGTGTGATTATTTAAACAAACCAGTCTCACAAGCAAAATTGCATCAAGCGTTGCAAACGCACCTACAAAATGAAGATGTTTTTTTCGACAGTCAACTCGGGTTGCAACAAATGATGGGAAATGTTGAATTATTGAGCAAAACGCTTGAAAAATTCGCTAATATGTGTACAGAATATTTGCAGAAAATTGACACTGAAAATGAGTTAACCAAACTGCAGATGATAGCTCATAATGTTAAAGGTGCAGCTGGTGGTGTTGGCTTTGTTCACTTAGCTACTACAGCGAAGCAACTTGAACTGCATTTGAAAGATCATGGCACGTTACAAAATAGTACGCTAGTGAAAAATTTAGTGATGTGTTTAACTCAAGTACGCCAATATATATTAATGAAATATCACGGTGAATAAATGCAAAACAATACCTATGTATTAGTTGTTGATAGTGACCCTTTAAATCGTGTGGTGCTTGAAAATACACTGAGCGAGGACTGTCGCATAATATTAAGTGATAACTCAACCAGTGCATTGCAATTGATTGCTAAACACAATGTTGATTTAATCATTACCGATATCACCTTAGCTGATGACCTGGGAGGGCTATTTTTGCAACGTTTAAAAGAGTCTCCCGATACTTATATGATTCCAGTTATTATTATTTCATCTAGTAACGCCTATAGTGATGAAGTGAGAGGTTTACAAATGGGGGCGGTAGATTACATCACTAAACCGTTTAGCCCTTTAATAGTAAAAGCTAGAGTAAAAATGCACTTAGCATTGAAACAAAAAAGTGATTTATTGGAAAAGCTT
Source organism: Pseudoalteromonas sp. SANK 73390 (assembly GCF_054966645.1). Lineage (NCBI taxonomy): Bacteria > Pseudomonadati > Pseudomonadota > Gammaproteobacteria > Alteromonadales > Pseudoalteromonadaceae > Pseudoalteromonas > Pseudoalteromonas sp. SANK 73390. The sequence goes on along the minus strand of NZ_ARPN01000053.1, from coordinate 25,632 downwards.
GCATCAGTAGATGGATTGACCGAGTTGCCTAATCGTCGCTTATTTGATAAACATTTTGCGCAACAATGGCAGTTATGCCAAAGCGACAAAAGTAGCCTTGCGCTGTTATTAGTGGATATCGATTATTTTAAAGAGTACAACGATGAGTATGGCTATGCTGGTGGTGATGAGTGTTTAGTCAAGGTGGCACGGGCGCTAAAGCTTGTGGTTGAACAGCAAAAAGGGTTTATTGCGCGCTATGATGGCGTAAGATTTGGTATTACTGTATCGGGCTACTCAGCCCATCAAGTTGAGGCCTTAACTACTGCGATGCATGATGCTATTGATAAGCTATTACTGTCGCATCAGTGTTCCCCGATATGTGCACATGTGAGTATCAGTATTGGGATTGTTTATACTAGAGAAAGCTTCTCTTTAGGTGTGACAAACTGCTTACAGCAAGCTGATTGCGCATTGGTTGCAGCCCACACAAACCAAGAACGTATGGTAATGATAAATAGGTGAGGTAACTCTCACCTATTTATCTAGCGTTTTATAGTAGCTCTGCCATCGCACTGTCACCAAAACCAATTAATTTCGCATCTTTAAAAACCAACGGTGTACATTCATCTTTGGTAACTTTACCATCAGAATGCTTGCTGTTAGTGGCAAAAAATAACACCTGATAAACATTATCGCCTTTTTTAACGAGCTCTGTGAATTCTGGTGTATCAAATGAATTTAAAACACTTTGGTAATCGGCACCAATATCTAGCTTGGCTATTTTTTTGCGATTGTCATGTTGTGTCTTCTCCCAGTTACCATTGTGCTTTACCCAACCATGATCTACTTCGCCGTCAGAGACTGCCACAATACAACCTGAAAGGAGTGGTGTTGCAAGTGCAGCAACTAAAAGTAATTTTTTCATTTTTATATGGTCCTTAACATTATTTGGCTCTATATAAGCAAAATTATTGCCAATAGTAAAAAGGTAAATTGTTTCAAATAGTTATATTGTGTTGCTAATTATTTTAAATGTGATTTAGTTTTAATAATTCGTTATTTTAGCTAATTTTTGATAAATTACACCACTTTGTTTGTTGTGCTACTTTTAATAAATTTTTGAATGTTGTCAGCGATTTGCTGCACCAAACGAGTGATTGATTCTTCGCTCGCCCAGGCAATATGTGGTGTCACTAATAGATTTTCACCACAATAATGAAGTAGTGGATTGTTTGCATCGGCTGGCTCTTGCGATAGTACATCAATGCCTGCACCTGCTAATTGCTTGTTATTAAGCGCATCTACTAAAGCTTGCTCATTTACGATGCCACCTCTTGCCGTATTGATCAGCACCGCAGATGGTTTGAGTAATGACAGTACTGATTCATCAAATAGGTTTTTTGTGTGCTCTGTCAGTGGACAGTGGACTGATATAATGTCAGCTTGTCTTAAAGCTTGATCAAAATCTGTGCGTCCAGCTCTTATTTTTTTGCGATGTCGACGCTCTGCAATAACAACATGCGCGCCAAAAGCATGGGCTACATTAGCAACTGCTTTTCCTAGTGCACCGTAACCGACGATGACAAATTGTTTCGCATTTATTTCGCTGATTGAGTGATCTAAACGACAAAACATATCACTTTTTTGCCATAAGCCTTGCTTACAGTCGTTGTTATAGCGATGCACATTGCCCATTAAATTACCTAGTAACGTAAACGTGTGCTGTACGACGGATGGCGTTGAGTAGCCGGCAACATTTTGAACCGTGATATTATTCGCTTTAGCAGCATTTAAATCGATATTGTTGGTCCCAGTAGCTGCAACGCAGATAAGTTTTAAATTGGGTAGGCATGCGATGGTGCTGGCATTTAAAATAACTTTATTGGTGATAATGATATCAGCGTGTTGGCAACGTGATATAACTTGTGTTGGTGGTGTGTTGCTATACACAGTCACTTGACCAAGCTTTTGTAATGGTGATAAAGAGGTATTTGCAAGGGTTTTAGCATCAAGTATTACGATATTCATATTTTTCTCAAAAGTTATTGACCTTAGTGTTAACTCTAAGGTTTATACTTTATCACGAAATAAAGGAGACAAAGATGAAAATCGGAGAGCTAGCAAAATCGTTAGGGGTATCAACAGATACGCTACGGTACTACGAGCAGCATAACTTATTAACCCCGGATTCAAGAAGTGAGTCAGGGTATCGAATGTATAATCAAGCACAGCGACGGCAAGTGCAGTTTATTCTTCGTGCTAAAGATGTGGGTTTTAGCTTAAAAGAAATCCATGAGTTATTACAAATCAGTATTGATAAGCATCAACATAGTTGCGAGGAAGTGAAAGGTATTACGTTACAAAAACTGGCATTAGTCCGTGCGCGTATCACTGAATTGCAACGTTTTGAACAATCTTTATCTAAACTGGCTCTGCGCTGCTGTGGTGGATTAGAAAGCGCTGACTTTTGCTCTATCTTAACTGTGTTGGAGGATATAGATGGAATTGATAACTAATTTTTGGCAGCTATTTTTATTATCAGCGCCTTGGCTAATGCTTGGTTTATTCCTAGCGGGTTTACTCAATGTGTTTATTGCAAAAGACTTCTTGCAACGTCACTTAGGTCAAGAAGGTTTTTGGACCACAGTTAAAGCAGCGCTAATTGGTGCTCCTATGCCATTGTGTTCATGTGGTGTTATCCCCGCAGCAATCGGTTTAAGAAGAGCAGGAGGGTCAAAAAGTGCGACCACTGCATTTTTAGTTTCAACGCCAGAAACGGGGGTTGACTCTATTTCTGTTTCTTATGTTTTGCTTGGTCCATTTATGGCTGTGATCAGACCAATTGCAGCCATTTGTAGTGCGATTGTAGCTGGCGTATTGGTTGGAAGAGAAGATAAATCTATTCAAGCTAGTACTACTAAAAGTATAACTAATAATGATAGCTGCAGCACGGCAAAGTCCGCATCACAAGTTCAGGAAAGTCATTGTTGTAGTGATAAAACGCTTAAAGCAACAGGAGAATTAAGTCCGAGTTGCGATGATACAGCTGAACAAGCGCAGCCGCTAGGTGTAAGCTGTTGTGACAATCAATCTGCACCGCAACAAGCAACATTTATCAATAAACTTTATCAGGCACTGAGTTTTAGCAGCAACAAGTTACTCTCAGATACCATGGTATGGTTAATGGTTGGTTTGTTTTTTGCCGCGCTTGTGCAAACTTATGTCCCTGAATCTTTTTTAAGTCAGTGGGGTAGCGGGGTACTGGCAATGCTGGTCGTTATTTTGATTAGCATTCCAATGTACATTTGTGCTACTGCATCAACACCGATTGCAGCAGGTTTACTTATGGCTGGCGTGTCTCCAGGCGCGGTATTAGTATTTATGTTAGCAGGACCTGCAACCAATATTGCTACATTGGGTGTAGTAGCTAAAGAACTTGGCCAACGCGCTGTTTTTGCCTATTTAGGTGGCGTTGTTGGTGTGGCCATTATATTTGGCTTGTTAACTGATTTTTTAGTGTCAGCCTATGGATTTATTGTTCAGCCAATGCATCAAATGCAGCATGAAGTACTACCTCAGTGGTTAACACTGTTGAGTGGGGCCGTGTTACTCGCTTTGATGCTTCGTTTAGCGTTACTAGCTGGCTGGCAAAAAATGGTAATAAAATAGCCTATTAAGCACTTGCAAAGGTGGTCAGACTTGATAATCTTGGCTTCCCACAGATAAGCGCGATAAAATACGACGTTTTGAAGTTCAATCCTTAGATAAATGAGTAGTTTAGTGGATAAGTACGCACAGATAAGACCTTATAACGACGATGAAGTACCCGCGGCTCTGGGGCGTTTATTAGCTGATAATGACTTTATCGATGTTATCGCGAAGTACAATTTGCCAGCTTGGTTAAGTCATTGGTCTGCGCTTTCACGACCTCTGGTACGCGTAAGATTACGTATTAAATGGGGTGGATTCAGAACAGTTGAACAGGTTCAGCAAGAAGTGGCTTATTACTTAGAGATGCTTATCAATAATACAACCTCTAAAGTCACTTATTCTGGCCTAGATAAACTTGAAAAAGACGGTGCATATGTGTTTATTTCCAATCACAGAGATATTGTCCTGGATCCGGCGTTAATGAACTGGGGGTTGCATCAACACAACATGCATACAGTACGCATAGCCATTGGTGATAATTTGTTGCAAGTGCCCTATATAACAGAGCTGATGCGTTTAAATAAAAGTTTTATCGTTAAGCGCTCAGCGAAAGCACCAAAAGAAATGCTTAAAGCGCTTACGCAATTATCAGGTTACATTTTTGACTCATTACAATCAGGGCATTCAATTTGGATTGCACAAAAAGAAGGGCGAGCAAAAGATGGTGTTGATCAAACCGATCCAGCTTTACTTAAGATGCTTCAATTGCATGGACGTAAGTTAAAGTTACCCTTTGACGAGTATGTGAGAACTTTAAAAATTGTACCAGTATCAATATCCTACCAGTATGAGCCGTGTGCTATCGCCAAAGCCAAAGAGTTAGTTCATAAGCGAGAGTTTGGGGCTTACGTAAAAGCTCAGGGTGAGGATATCGAGAGTATCTTAGAGGGAATACGCTCTGATAAAGGTCATGTACATGTTGCATTTGGTGAACCGATTGCTGATCACTGTGATACACCTGATCAGTTAGCGGATAGTATTGATCGACAAATATTGAGTCATTATTATCTGCACCCAAGTAATTATATTGCAGCTGGAGAAGACAGTGAAGCGAGTCCTCAAGAGTTACAAGACTTTTTGAAACGATTAGAAAAGGTGCCCGAGGAGTTAAAAGCGCAAGTTCTTGCGATGTATGCCGAGCCACTGAAAAGAAAATTAGTACCATAAGCAAAAAAGTACTTTATTATGTAGAAAAACCACTCTTAATTAGAGTGGTTTTTTGTTTGCTATTAGCCCATAAAATCAAGTTATACTGATAATAAGAAACTGGTATGGGTATTATGGAACAAATAGAAATTTTTGAGATCCCCAGTCCATGTAAGGGGATCTGCCAAGTCAACAACCGAGGCTACTGTAAAGGCTGTTATCGCAGTCGTGAGGAGCGCTTTGCCTGGAATGACTTAAATAATGCCCAAAAGCGTAAGGTCACCGTGTTGTGCCAGCAACGCTATAAACGTTATTTGGCAACTAAGAAAAAGCAAAATGCACAAAATGATAAGCCAAATGAACAGCAATCTTTAGACTTTTAAGAGTTGGTAGCCCATCAGCTTAAAGGTCATATATAAAGATATGATATAATAGTGGGTATCTCTAAATTTGAATTAATGATGTGATAACGATGAGTTTTAATTTATGTAACTTACCTAGGCAAGAGAAGTATCAAATTCAGCTAGATTATGAAGCATCTTTTTGGGCTTACCAAATTAAACGCTCAAAAAGTACGCGCGAATCTGTTTATCAAGCAATCAATAGCCGACCGCAATCAGAGCAAGAGATATTGAAACAACGTTTTGAGTATTACCTTAGCATTATGCTTGCGGGGTAATGTGCGAGTTATTCAATTGAATGCAGTCGCTACTCCATTGATAAATAAGTTTTATCAACAGCATCGAGGTAGAGGTAGAGCAACCAAACAAGATCAAAATTGGGTCGCTAAAGATTTGCATATAATCGCAGCCTGTCGGGTGCAAAACAAAGAAGGCTTGTTACTTTTATCTAGCGTTTTGGTTGCCCCGGAGCACCGTGGTAAAGGGGTTGCAAGGGCATTGCTAACTCAAACTCTTATCCATCAAAAAGGTGATGTTTATACATTCGCATATCGACATTTGTACAGCTTTTATCAACGGTTGAATTTTGTTGAATGCCTATTGCCACCTTCACTGCAGCCATATTTCAACAGTTATATTGCGCAAAAGCGTGATATTGTGGCAATGTGTTTATCCAAGTAATGTAATCTGTAGACATATGCAAAACATCTTTTCAAGGTTCTTAGTACTGCTGTTCCCCCTCATTTTATGCAGTGTGGCAATACACGCTCATGCGTCTCAAGAAGTGACTCGTTTATCTCCCTCCGAAGGGTTGTCGCAAAGCTATGTAAATACTTTAATGATTGATAACAAAGGTTTTTTGTGGCTATCAACTGAAGGGGGTCTAAATCGCTATGATGGTTATCAAGTACTCACTGTTAAGGGGCCGCAAGGCGTATTAGATGAAGCTGTAATTGATAGTATTTATCAAGACCCGCAAGGCCGAGTATGGATAGCATCGCGTGCAGCTGGTTTACACGGCTATGACCCTCAAAAGGATAATTTTCGCAAATATATGAATCCACCTCGTAATGAGCTGGAATTTTTACAATATGGCGTGAATGATATGTTATCAAAGAACGAGCAGCAATTATGGTTAGCTCGCGGCGATAACGTGTCAGTACTTGATATAGAATCAGGGGAAATTAATGTTGAAATTCAGTTGCCTATTGATAAAGAGACTGGATTTTCACGTGATTTACTCAGTGTGGGTGATTATTTATTTATAGCCAGCTCTGAAGGCGTGTTTGTCTATCACCAAAAGCTAAAGAAATTATTACTTATTAAACATATTGATAAGGTGGTGCACGAGTTTCAAAAATACACAAAATCATTGGCATTGTTAGACCCAGAAACATTGCTAATTGGTGCTGTGCAAGGTTTGTATAAGGTTGATATTAGTCAGCTTGAAAACCAGTTTGGATATGCCGATAACCGCTGGCAATATGAAACGCTTATTAGTGATTTAAATATATGGAAAATAACGACTAAGCCAAATAAATTAGTACTGGGTACAGATAAAGGTTTAATAGATTTTGACGTACATACACGAGCTATAAGCCGAGATCACCGTATAGCTCAAAGTGTATATAGTTTGGCTGATACGAGTATTATTGACTTTGTTGAAGATCAGCAAGGTGCATTATGGGTTGCCACAAAAATGGATGGCGCATTCTATTTACCCAAAGAGCAGTCTAATTTTAATAATGTTAATGCGCTCACCGTTAAAGGTGCGGGTTTCTCTCATAGTAATGTTTGGGATTTGCAAGCGTATGATGGCAAAATTTGGGCTGCGACTAATGATGGTTTAACGTGCTATAACCCAAAAACGGGAAAAACAGCGAATTACCTCAAAGGCTACTTAGGTGAAGCGGTATTACCTGAGTTTTCTGTTTTGCGGCTGTTTTTATACCAAGATGAGTTTTGGTTAGTAACCAATCGTGGATTGTTTGTTTTTAACCCCAAAACTAACAATATTAGACGCCCACCTGTTGAAGGTATTCAGAATCAAGAGATTATACGAGATATTGTATTTGGCATAACATTGTTGCCAAGCGGTGATATTTATTTTGTAAACAATAATGAAGGTTTTTTTCATTATGATATTGAGCAACAGACTCTGTCTCGATTAGAGGGTGATTTACAAGATAAAGACTCATTCTTATCGCATGGTTTTATGGCTCCCTTAGGGGATAAACCAGATCAACCTTTGTTTTTTTCCGGAGGGATACTTTATCGCTTTATTCCAAAGACGCAAAGTTTAAAACAAATCTATGCCGGGCCAAATGCAAATGAACAATCACCTGATATGCTTTTGACTTACACGATAGATAAGAACAATATATTGTGGTTAGTGATGTCAAATATGGGCCTTATTGGACTTACGCTTGATGGCTATGAAGTGGCGCATCAGATTGATCTGCGACAGCTAAAACTAGAGACGCCTATGTATGAAATGCGCCAAGATGCCGCTGGCATGATTTGGATGTCATCTCATAAAGGAATTTGGCGTTTAGACCCTGATAATTTACATATGCAGCGATTTACTACTGAGGATGGGTTGTTCACCAATGAATTTAATTGGGGGGCATCAGAGCAACTTGAGGATGGCAGTATTGTATATGGTTCACTGAGAGGGTTTACGGTGTTTGACCCAGCAATTAATCGACCCACAAAGCCTTTGTTATCAAGAGTGATTATTACCTCTGTAGAGCTAATGTCGCGTAAGTTGGAGTTAAATGGACTAAAAGCAATTGAGCACTTAGAACTGGATTATGACGATTTAGGTTTGGAAGTGGCATTTTCGGCGATGATCTTTAACTTTCAAGACCGGGTGGTGTTTGAGTACCAAATATCTGGTGGGCAAAAAACATTAACACGTAGTAATAATCGAGTTGTATTTCCAAAGCTTAATCCGGGTAGTTACCAACTTAAAGTATGGGCCAAAGACCCATTAACTGGCGAATATACTCAGCCTGCTAAATTAAACATAAAAGTTAAATACCACTTTTGGCGCTCACCAATGGCATTGGCTGCGTACATTTTATTTGCGTTTCTTTGTTTTAGTTTATGGATGTATAGGAAAAACAAAGTTGAGCAAATGATAATTGCAGCCCATAAAGAAACTCAAAATAGTGAGGCGAGGCTTAAGCTGGCATTGGAAAGCAGTGGTTCAGGGGTATGGGATTGGCAACTAGATAATCATTTTATTTTTCAGCCAAGGCTAACAACAGAACTCGAGTATCCAAATGATAACGTGACATTTGATGAGTATTTAAAAATTATTCACCCCAGTGATAGAGCGCTGTTTAGAATTGAGTGGTTAGAGTTTGTCTCAACCGATAAAGGAACCTTTAATTGCACTTATCGACTACAACATAAGCAAGGGTATTGGCGGTGGTACAAGGATTATGGCAAAGTGATGGCTTGGCGTGATTCTATCCCTGAGCGAGTAACAGGTACTTATACCAACTTAACAAGAGAGCGTATTTTTGAAGAGCGTGCGCGTTTGTTTGGTGCTGCGTTTGAGCAAACACGCGACTGGGTTTTTATCTTAGATAGGAACTTACGTATACAAGCATGTAATACAGCATTACAGCAAGCCTTTGAAATTGAAGCTGAACCAGACTCTAGTACCAAGCTTAATCTAGGCTTGAGTCGTCAAGTACGAATGCGTTACCTTCGAGCAATGACGCAACTTAAGCCTGGTGAGCATTATAGTGTAGAAGAGCGCTTAACCCAGCCAAGTGGTGAGGTATGTTTTGTGCTGATTAAAGTCAGTGCTGTGCCAGGCTCAAATGGTGAGCTTGAGAACTACGTAGTTGTGATGACAGATATAAGTTCGCAAAAACGCACTGAGCAAGAGCTTTATCAATTAGCAAACTATGACGTCCATACGCAATTACCTAACAAAGTATTATTCATTGACCGAGTGCAGCATGCGCTGTCTCAGGCACAACAGGGTGTGCCAGTTGTCGTGATAGCACTGCGTTTTAAGCGATTAAAAAGATACCAAGAAACACTCTCAACAGAGCAGTATGTCAATGTTGCCCGCCACCTTGTGAGTATTTTGCGGCAAAGTTTCCGTGAACAAAACAGCATTGGTGTTGAGGGAAGCCAAGAGTTTTACATATTAGTAGAGCAGGTCAAAGATGTATCTGAAATAACGCGCTATATCAGTGAACTCATACAGCAATTTGAAAAGCCAAAGGTTATTTGTGCTCATGAGCTGTCTTTGGATGTGTGTATTGGGGTTGCAAGTGCGCCAGAGGATGGCACTGAAGCGTTTGCGCTTTGCCAAAATGCCAAACTGGCACTTAGTCATGCTATGCATCAACCAAATGCAGGTGTTCACTTTTTCAAACAAGAGATGAATAAGCAAGTACAACGTACATTCTTACTTGAAAAAGACTTACGCCGTTTACTAGATAATGGTGATTTTTCAAATAGTTATCAGCCGATTATTAATGGAACCAGCAAAAAAATTGATGGTTTTGAAGTCTCTATAAATTGGCCTAATATTTTACAATATGATGCTAAGAGCATCGAAGCGAGCGTGTCTAAAACTGGTTTATGCTCTTTAATTAGGCTGCGAACATTGGAGCGAGCATTAATTGAATTAAAGCAGTGGCATTGTCACGATGATCAATTATATATTGCGTTGAATTTATCTGCGGCAGATTTTAAAAACACCAAATTACTGAATCAAATTAAAGACATTCTGTCACGCACTGGTGTAGCAGGGCGATATATTGCATTTGAAATTACTGAGTCTGTAATGATGAGCGATATTGCTCATGTCTTAGAGATTATGTATCAGCTTAAGGTGCTGGGCTGTCGATTATTTATGGATGACTTTGGTACAGGTTATGCCTCTTTGACGTATTTAAAGCAGTTTCCAATTGATGTATTGAAAATTGACCGCAGTTTTGTTGCTGAAATTGGCGTAGATAATGAACACGAAGTGATAGTGCATGCAAGCCTGTCTCTGGCTCATAGTTTAGGTATGCAGTGTATTGCAGAGGGCTTAACGACACCTGCTCAATTAAGATTTTTGCGTATGTTAGGGTGTGATTACTTTCAAGGCTCACTTTTTTGTACGCCTCAATCAGGTGATCAAGTTGCAGTTTTGCTTGAGAAAAACTGGCAACCAAGTTTTTCTTAACGATTTTTATATTGTAATTACAACTTGTTACCACAATGCTTGCAATATAAAGCATGAACACGTTGGCTACTCATCATTTTTATCGCTTGATTAGCCTCTGCGTGACTTAAACCAAGCTCTATACGCAGCATTTCTAAGTGTTCTTGCTCGTTTGGGTCTATTTTCCCGTCGCTTAAGCTATGTAAGATAGCCTCATTAAAAGCATCGCGGCTTTTACGCTGTTGATCGGCAAAGCTAGAGGCAAGTAACCCTGTGGGAATTGCTACCATACCCATACTTAGTAAGGTGATAACACCGCCAAAAACACGCCCTGCGGCAGTTACGGGCACAACGTCACCGTACCCTACCGTGGTTAGTGTTGCCATGGCCCACCACATAGCTTGTGGAATAGAACCGAACTTATCGGGTTGTATGTCATGTTCGAGCAAGTAGATACCGCATGACGCCATAATTAATACAACCGACATGATAAAAAACGCAGCCATTAAGCTACTACTCTCTTCTTTAAAGGCGGCTAACAACAGTTGCATAGCCCTTGAATAGCGAGTGAGCTTAAAGATACGTAACAACCTGACAACTCTTAAAAAACGTAAGTCAAAAGTGATGAATACCATCAGCAAGGTCGGTAAAATAGCTATTAAATCAATGATTGCCAGTGCAGAGCAAAAATACTTGAGACGTTTTTTTATATTACTGCAGGATAAATGTTTATATTCAATTTTATCTACACAACACCACAGCCTTAATAAATACTCTATAGCAAAAATGGCGACGGAGATGAGCTCGAGTTGGAGAAAATAGTCGTGATATTGCTTTGCAAGGTTTGGTACCGATTCGAACACAATAGCGACAACATTGGTCATAATCAGGGCAATTAAAAAGAGATCTAGATAGCGCCCTACATGATAGTATTTGCCACTACCTTCAAGTATGGTGGCTATTTTTCCACGATAAATAGTTAGCATAATGAGTTTAATTTTAACTCCATATTAATAGTGCCTTCTTCAAAGTCACGAGTAACGGTAAAGTCGAGCTTTTTAGCTAATTCGATCATACCGCCATTTTCTGGCAATGTAATACCACTGAGTAATAAGATCCCTTGTTGCGCTGCATAGTCAATGATAGCACTCATTAATAATCGTCCAAGACCTAACCCTTGAGAATCAGAGCGCACAATTACTGCAAACTCTGCACTTGAATTATCTGGCTCAATCAAAAGGCGAGATACTCCCAGCGTTCGATAACTACTTTTGTATGGTTCAATGATAATAAATGCCATTTCTCGGTCATAATCGATTTGTGTCATTTTAGCGAGTTGTTCGTGGTTAAATTGCGGTAGTTCACCAAAAAATCGACGGTAACGATCTTCTTTTGACAAAGATTGATCAAACTCTTGATGGGCGCGTTCATCTTCTGGTTTTATGGGCCTCAAAATGGCGCTCTGACCATTTTTTAAGGTAACATTTTGTACTAAATCTTTAGGGTATGGTCTTATTACTAAGCGCTTTTTACCTAATGTGGGTTGATAGGGAGCTAAGGTAATATTGGCATCAAGTACTAAAAACTGGCCACAACTGGCAAGGACTGGGTTGAGTTCAATAGACCATATATCAGGTTGGTCAATCACTAATTGTGATATACGCGTGAGTAAATCACAGAGTCGATATTTATCAACCTTATCTGGTATTGCACGCTCTTTAAGTACCCCTTTATCATGTGCTGCGGCAATCAGGTATTTAGCCAAGTTCATATTTAATGGCGGTAGTGCCACTGCAGCTTGCGAAAACTCAAGTCCAGTTCCAGCTTCACCAAGTAAAATAACTGGACCAAAGTTTGGTTCAGTTTTTACCGCTATTCGCAACTCTTGCGCACCGGCCCGGGGTGCCATTTTCTGCAGTGAAAAGCCCTCAATAAGCGCATCAGGATAAGCGTTTTTGATACGTAACAGCATCGCGAACGCAGTTTGCTCTACTTCGTTACTGTCGTTTAAATTTAGCACAACACCACCTACTTCTGACTTAGAGGCTATTGATGGGCTGATTAATTTAAGTGCTACAGGAAAACCAAGTTCAATGGATTGCTCTTTTGCTTCAGTAGGTGTTAACGCGACGCGCGTTTCTGTGCAATCAATATCATAATGACAAAGTAGCTGATGCGCCAAGTGTGTGGATAGTGAGGCATATCCTTGTTTTAATAAAGACTGAATTGTTTTTTTCGCGGCTTTTGCATTGATTTGTTTATTGTCGCTTTTGGACTCTGGTGTTTGGGTTAAATGCTTTTGATTTCGACGATAACTGATTAAATGCATAAATGCACCTACAGCACCTTCTGGCGTGCGGTAAGTTGGAATGTCATTATCAGCGCAAATATCCCTTGCTGAGTAAGCCGCACTTTCACCCATAAAATTGGTCATAACAAAAGGGCGCGCCATTTTAGGAATTGTCTGTAAAGTCGTTGCGATAATTTTTGCATATTCTTCACTAGGTGCCAGCGCTGATGGCGAGTGAATGATCAGCAAGTTTTTTACTTCTGGCGCTTTTAGCAGGATCTCAAGTGCCTTTTGATAGCGTTGCGGGGAGGAGTCGCCAAACAAATCTACGGGGTTAGATGTTTTATCTGATTGCGGTATTATGGCATTCAATGCGGCACGTGTTTTTGTATCAAGTTGTGCAAGCTTGCCAGAGCGCTGCAGTAAAGTATCAACAGCCATCACACCGGGCCCGCCGCCATTAGTTAAAATACAAAGGTGCTCTACTTGTAAAAGTTTGGGGTGTAAAGCCAGTGTTTGGGTGGCAGCAAATAACTCTCGTAAATCATTCACTCTAAGCATACCAGCACGTTGAAACATGGCATCATACACCGTATCGTCTGAAGTTTTACCACCAGTGTGTATATAGGCCGCTTCTGCCCCAGCTTGGGTTCTGCCTGTTTTAATAACAATGACGGGTTTGCTAAAGGCCGCAGCTCTGGCTGCAGAGATAAATCGTCTAACATCATCGATATTGTCTATATATAATAATATCGCTTTGGTTCTTGCATCACGGCCGAGAAAATCCAGCAGTTCATCAAAATCAATTCCTAAGCAATCCCCAACAGAGACAAAATAGGAAAAACCAATGCGCTTACTTTGTGCCCAGTCCAATATAGTTGAGCACACAGCAGCTGATTGAGAAACAAAAGCCAGTTTTCCTGAGGTGGCCACAGTATGAGAGAAGCTTGCATTGAGCCCAATATGTGGCACGAGTAGCCCTAAGCAATTGGGCCCAAGTAATTGGATATTGTGACGCTTAGTTACCTTTTTTATCGCGATTTTTTGCTTGCTATTTAAACCTGCAGCGATGATCACTACGTTTTGACAACCGATATCACTTAACTGTTTGAGTAGCGGTTCCAGAGTATGCTTATTAGTACAAATAACCGCAAGTTCAGGAGGCTGTGGTAAGGCGTTAATACTCGTATATGCTAGTACCCCATGTACCGCTTTGTGTTTAGGGCTGACAGGCATGATTGGGCCTTTAAAGCCACCTTGCAGTAAATTGCGCATGACCACAAATCCAGCACGCTCGGGTGAGTTTGAGGCACCGATCACGGCCACGGAGCGTGGATTTAAAAATTGCCCTATTTGTTTAACGCTCATTTATTTTCCTGTTTTAATCCATATGGTTAAGTAATCTCAGCTCTGGATAAGCGAATTTGCCCAATAAAGCTATTTTTCACACTCTCGGCGTTGCTTTCATTTGCAATAGCACGTTATTACTGCATAAAATTGCCTTGATATTGAACAAAATATCATCATTGGATTGTACGTAACATCTGTTGAAAAATATTCTCTATTACAAAACCCTTATCCAAACCTGAGATTAAGTACTAAATCTTGATTGAGACTTAGAGCGTGCTTATCTTTGTTGTTTGTTTATGAACTATTATGCTGCATTGCTCATTTGGCGTATTGAAAGCCTTTGATGTGCACAAAATTCATACCTCATATGTCAACATGCCCTAGCTTGGATACATGAGGCATTCAGATACAAGTAGTTAAACTCATCAGCTCAAAAGTTGAAAACTTTGGTGAGTTATCACTTTAATCAGTTTTTGGTTATTGATCGAGCCATAATCAGTGATAGTTTGATCTAGCAACTTATTTGGAGCAATAAAAATGAATGAAGCATTGGATAAGCATATCGGGGCTGCGGGCATACTGGCGTTAGGTTTAGTACTAAGTACTTGGCTGATAGCGCAAACATTTCAAGATATAAAAAGTATGGAAAGAACGGTGCAGGTCAAAGGTCTAGCAGAGCAAGAAGTGATGGCTGATACGGTGATTTGGCCGGTATTTTACAAAGATGCTGATAATAACTTGGAAGCGTTGGTAGCAAGACTTGAGGAGAAAAACTCAGCTATTCGGGCATTTTTAACTTTACATGGTTTTAATGAAAGTGAGGTGAGCCAAGCAACACCCTCAATTGTAGATAAGTATGCACAAGAATATGGTCAAAATGAGCGAGGTTTTCGCTATGTTGCTAAATCAGGTCTGACTGTGTTTAGCCATCAACCAGATAAAGTTAAGCTTGCGTTGGGTCAATTAAGTAC
Source organism: Pseudoalteromonas sp. SANK 73390 (assembly GCF_054966645.1). Lineage (NCBI taxonomy): Bacteria > Pseudomonadati > Pseudomonadota > Gammaproteobacteria > Alteromonadales > Pseudoalteromonadaceae > Pseudoalteromonas > Pseudoalteromonas sp. SANK 73390. The sequence goes on along the minus strand of NZ_ARPN01000053.1, from coordinate 10,599 downwards.
ATTGGCAAAGCAGGGAATAGCGATTACTCAAGATGACTATCAAAACCGGATTGAATATATGTTTACAGGTCTTAATGATATCAAACCTAAAATGGTGCAAGAGGCAACGCAAAAGGCACGTGAAGTGGCACTTAAATTTGCTAAGGATTCAGACTCTCAACTTGGTAAAATAAAATCAGCGCGCCAAGGGCAATTCAGTATTAGTGACAGAGATAGCAATACACCTCAAATCAAAACTGTGCGTGTTGTCACAAGTGTTGAATACTACTTGTCAGATTGAGGCACAGGCAGTTGCCAGCGAGTGAGTATTTGCGCATAAACACCACTTTTTTTAATATGCTCCATAGCGGCACTGAGCTTTTGAGCGATTTTTGGGTCTAATTTAATGTTTGCACTAAGCCAAAGATCTGAGGAAAGTCCTGTTAAATGCAGTTTTTTCTCGATAAGTTTAGGGTTTAAGCCACTGCGTATAATCTCGTTTTCAAGTGTTAGCGTGTTGGTGAGAACAAGATCAATACGCTTTTTATAAAGCAGTTGCCAAAGTTGTGTGTAGTGACCGACAAGCACCAGGTTTTCTTCTTCACTGAACCCAGCTTGTTGCAAAAAGCGAGCACTAGAATAGCCTCGAATGGTACTTACTCTTAAGTTTTGTGCTGCTTCGAGAGTTTGTGGATTGATTGGGTTACTCGCTAAGCTTACTAAGTATGCATCAGCAAAATAGCTTTGTGCAATCCATTTAAACTCTCTGGCTCGTTCGGGGGTTTTGATTAAAGAAAGCATCAGCGCATTAGGGTCTTCTTGTAGCTCTTTATAGGCACGCGCCATAGGCATGATGGAGAATGTGCCATCAAGTTCTGCGTGTTTTAATGCGGCATGTGTTATTTCTACAAGGGCTCCAGATATTTGCCCTTGGGCGTTTTTAAAATGGTATGGGGGTAAGTCTTCTGCATAAAATATGAGTGCTTGTGCCTTTGAGACTATGCTCACAAGCACAGTGATTAAAATACAATGAAAAAATCTCAACGCCATACTACCTCCAGTGTTCAACTTCCCATTGTAGATTGTTTATGGGTTAGCGTACATGACTAAATAGCACACAAAGGCACATCGCATTTATCTTTTTAAAGTACTTGATCTATTATACCCATTTTATTACAACATCGACCATTCTAGCGAGCTAACTGACTCATTAACCGAGTTAAAAGTGACCCATTTAGAATAATGACATACCGTAGCTTTCGCCTTGTTACTAAGTCATTTATCTATCGAAATATCTGGTAATTTATTTAATGGTATTACATTAGGTCAGTTTTAATTTTCTGTAATAAATAGAGCTCTCTAATCAAAGACTGGCCTTTTTTTTCGCTGTTTTTTAAGGTGCGCTGGTTGTGTGCAATTGCTTCATTAATGTTTACCCAAACTGGCTTCATGCCATTTGCTTGCTCGTAGTCTTCCATTTGAGGCTGGTTGAATTGGCCGCATATTTCACAAATATAACAATTTGATATGATGTGGATATTGTCATAATCATGTTTGTACCAAACACGGTACTCCTCGTACCGACCAAACTCTCTGATATTAACGATACTTTCTACGCCAGTTTCTTCTTGTAGTTCCCTAAGTAATGCTTGTTCTAAGGTTTCGTTTTTATCAATGCCGCCACCTGGTAGTGAATAATCGTCATAGCGGGCGGTGTATAACAACAAAATCTTCTCACCATCAAGTACAATGGCTCGAGTTGTATGGCGAGTAAAATGAGTGCCAGGTAGCGTATTGACAGTGGTTGGATTTAATTGCTGCATTATAACGGATATCTAGTGGTATATTTTGATAGCCAATTATACGGTATGTGCAAACAAAGGTTAATGTTTTAGCTGCGCAAAGGCCCATACAAGGGCCTTAGGGGGAAGCTTGGGGTTTGTTCAAATTAAGGCTTTTAATACAACAAAGTTAATAAGGAGAGGGAAAGTGGTGCAGCACTTCATGCACAGCTTTAATTTGCTCACCTGTTAAATTAAGATCGAAAGCCTGTATGTTTTCTTTTAACTGTGACATTGAGGTGGCGCCAATAATGGTTGAAGTGACCCCATCCACTTGATTAACCCAAGCGAGTGCTAACTGTGCTGGTGTTATACCAAATTGTTGAGCAAGCTTTGTATATGCCTCAATTGCTTGATTGGCTTGGAGCGTATCTCTAAATAACCCATTGCGCTGCATATGTGTCCAACGAGACCCTTCAGGGCGCGCACCATTGAGGTATTTACCCGTTAACGAACCCGCAGCTAGGGGAGACCAAGGTAAAAATGCAATGTCTTCGTGCACGCAGTTTTCAATTAGATAAGGCCAGTCTTTTGTGTGTAATAAGTTAAATTCGTTTTGAATGGCAACCGGTTTGGCAAGGTTATGTTGTGAGCTTAGGCGCAAATAGGTGTTGATCCCCCAAGTGGTATCATCTGATAATCCCCAGTTACGAATTTTACCTTGTTCAATACAAGCATGAAGGGCTTGTAAAATATCTAGCATCGCGGCAACTTCTTGATCTCGGTTAACGTCAGAGAATGTCACCATACCAGGCCAATGCTTGGCAAAATGAGGTGAAGTTCGATTAGGCCAGTGTAGTTGATAAAGGTCGATATAATCAGTATTCAAACGCTGCAAAGAGTCATCAACTGCCTGCAAAATTGCTTGTCCTGTGATTGGCGCGCCTTCTCTAATCCAGCTTACGCCACTGCCTGAAATTTTGGTTGCCAGTATCAACTGCTCTCGCTTTTCACGATGTCGTGCTAACCAATTACCGATGATTGATTCGGTTTTACCATATGTATTCGCAGAGGGGGGAATCGCATAAAGCTCAGCGGTATCTATAAAATTAACACCATGGCTGAGTGCGTAGTTAATTTGCTCGTCTGCATCATGCTGATTGTTTTGCAAACCCCAGGTCATACTGCCCAAGCACACTCTTGATACATCGAGTGTGCTACTACCGAGTCGACTAAATTGCATGCTAAATCCTTGTTAAAGTTAGATTCGACGTTAACGTCAAGACTTACCCAGTTTAGTGCATTCAGGGCACGAGTAAAAGTTGCAACAGGGGTAAAATTATGGGCATAATAAGCTGTATATAAACACAGTTGTTTGATGATGCGCAAATTCATACATATTGATATGGATTGTTTCTATGCAGCAGTTGAAATGCGAGACAATCCTAAGCTGACTAATATTCCGATGGCAATTGGTGGCAGTAGTCATCGAGGGGTTTTGTCTACGGCTAATTACCTAGCGCGTGAATATGGCGTGCGCTCTGCAATGTCTAATTATCAAGCAAAAAAGCTGTGCCCTCAATTAGTAATTGTGCCTGGCAGGATGGCGGTTTATAAAGCGGTATCAGCACAAATAAGAGCAATATTTACTCGTTATACGCAACTGATAGAACCGCTGTCCTTAGATGAAGCATATTTAGATGTAACTGATTGCGGTGAGTTTGGTGGCAGTGCAACTTTAATTGCACAGCAAATACGGGCCGATATTGAGCGTGAAACTGGCCTTACGGCCTCGGCAGGTATTGCATCGATTAAATTTTTAGCAAAGATAGCCAGTGATGAAAACAAGCCAAATGGACAGTTTGTGATAACACCCAATGAGGTGCATGATTTTATTGATACGCTGCCTTTAAAAAAAATACCAGGAGTAGGCAAAGTCACCCAGCAAAAACTATTGGCATTGGGCTTTCAGTACGGTTGCGATATAAAAGCCAGTAGTGAAGATTTTTTGTATCAACGTTTTGGTAAGTTTGGGTTGGTTTTATGGCGTCGCTGCAATGGCATTGATGAACGCCAAGTGGAAACTCATCGCGTAAGAAAGTCGGTTGGAGTTGAAACGACATTCAGTGAAGACACCAGTGATGGAGAAGAGTTAACACGGCGGCTTATTGAGTCGTTGTTTCCTGAACTGACTCGGCGTTCACAATCGTACTTGCAAACACGTGGTATGAACAAGCTAGGCGTAAAGGTTAAGTTTTTTGATTTTCAATCAGTGAGTAAAGAATGCCAATATGATAGCTTAAATGTTGAGGTACTGGTCGCGCTATTACAAGACTTGCTTGTGCGCTACCCAAATAAGCCAGTTCGCTTGATTGGTATTAATATTGGGCTTATTGATACTAAAAATAGCCAAGCTCAGCTAGGTTTGTTTGATTGCGACTAAAAGGTAAGTGCATTATTTGTTAACTGTGTTAATTTCTAAAATTATATTAATACAATAATGAGCACGGGAGCCCACAATGCAGTCAATTGTGATAGTCATGTTTGGCATCATCGGGATGCTATTCGGTTGGTTTGTTTATTCCAAATTTATTGCTGAAAAAATTTTTAAGATGGATGACACTTTTGTCACTCCGGCCCATGAGTTAAATGATGGTGTAGATTTTGTGCCTACCAACAAAGTGGTACTTTGGGGTCATCATTTCACGTCTGTTGCGGGAGCTGCTCCCATTGTTGGGCCTGCAATTGCAGTGTATTGGGGATGGGTCCCTGCGGTGTTATGGGTGGTCATTGGCACCATATTCTTTGCCGGAATTCATGATATGGGGGCATTGTGGGCCAGTTCGCGTCATCAGGGTAAGTCAATGGGGGCACTTTCTGAAACCGTCATTGGTAAGCGTACCCGTGCTTTATTTATGATTGTGGTTTTTCTGGTGTTATTAATGGTGAATGCTGTATTTGGTGTCGTTATTGCCAACTCATTTGTGGCAAATCCTAGTGCGGTATTGCCAGCTTGGGCTGCAATCGCTGTGGCTTTGGTTATAGGGCAACTACTCAAGCGCAAAGTGCCGTTAGTACCGTTGTGTATAATTGGCGTTGCTATTTTATATGCCACTATCTACATGGGCTCAAGCATGCCCTTGGCATTGCCAACAGAGATGTTTGGTCTTAGTGATAAAGCCAATTGGATTGTGATTTTATTCATCTATGCTGCTGTAGCATCTTTATTGCCAGTATGGATGCTTTTACAACCGAGAGACTTTATCAATGGTATGCAATTATTAGTTGGTCTGATATTGCTTTATGGTGCGGTATTTGTGGTTATGCCAGATATCACAGCCCCGGCATTTAATACGCAGGTCGTTGCCGAAACACCCAGCATCATACCCTTATTATTTGTCACCATAGCATGCGGTGCTGTTTCCGGCTTTCATGGCATTGTGTCCTCAGGTACCAGTTCAAAACAGTTAAATAAAGAAACCGATGGACGATTTGTCGGGTATTTAGGTGCAGTCGGTGAGGGGGCTTTGGCTTTAATTACCTTAGTTGCAGTGAGCGGCGTAATGCTAGCAATGTCGCCTGAGCAATGGCATGAAATATACAGCCATTTAGGGGCGGGTAGTGTGGGGGCGTTTATTACTGGAGGCTCTAATTTAATCAGCAGTGGTTGGGGCATTTCGGCAGAAGTTGCGGCGACATTGCTGGCAGTGATGGTGGTGCTTTTTGCGGGGACAACCATGGACTCAGGTGTGCGATTGCAGCGTTATATTATTCAAGAGTGGGGTGATATTTATCAGTTGTCACTATTAAAAAATAGCATTGTAGCCACACTAATCGCTATTGGGTGTTGTTTGCTACTTGCTTTTGGGGCTGGTGGAGCATCGGGCAGCGGAGGTATGATTATATGGCCATTGTTTGGTTCAACTAATCAAATACTAGCCAGTCTTACTTTGTTAGTTATCTCAGTATATTTAATAAAGCTCGGCCGTTCAGCTAAATACACCTTGATCCCTATGAGTTTTGTATTACTAATGGCATTTTTTGCTGGTGTGATTAAATTGCAAGAATACTACCAGCAAGGTAATTGGTTGCTGGTAGTATTAGATTTAATCGTATTGGTTGTCAGTGTGTTGGTAATGTTAGAAGCGTGGTCTGTGATAACTAAATATCATCGTACTAAAGCTGTAAGTTCATCTGCACAATAGCGACTTTACTGGCAAAGCATTATTAAATAACCCATAATCGGGCCCTTATTTTGTAACTAAGGGCCTTTTTTATGTCTTTTCCTTTTGCGCTACCGTGTAGTGACTTAGTCAATAATAATGCAGATGCAGTGATAGTCATTGCTGCTGACGTTCATAACCTTGATGATGAACGCCTCAATAAGGCTGTTGCACCTTATTTAGCCGTCGATGCTAGAATTTCGAGTAAAGCAACTTTGGTGCTTGCAGATGAACTGCCTGGAAAGCGCTTGATAGTGTCACCAACAGGCCCATTAAACCGCGATTATGATGATGTACGCCGTGTTTTTGATGCGGCAAAATCAGCCATTAGTGAAGCCAAAGCAGCCGGTTGCAAAGCGCCTGTCTTGCATGTTGTCGGTATGCCTAAAGATGTTCGTTATCAAAATGCCCTACAAGTGGCCTATTTAGGCGCGTGCCAAGCGCTATGGCAGCCACTAGAAGCGCGTGAGTATCGTGGTCAAAGCATCGAGCCAATGACTGAAATTAGCATGCTAGGGGCTGATGAGACACTGTGTAAGCAGTTAAATGCCATAGCTGCGGGTCAATATGCTGCCCGTGATTTGTGTGGTACCGAGCCTGAACGTATGGCACCGCCAAAATTTGCTGATTACTGTGTTGAGTTATTTGCAGGTACTTCAGTATCAGTCGATGTTATTTCGGATATTAATACGATAGAGCAGCAATACCCTATGCTTGGCACTGTAGCTCGTGCTTCTTATGCTGTAGAGCGACATCATCCTCGTGTTGTAAAGTTGGTTTATACACCAAGCGATGAAGTAAAACGCACACTGATGTTTGTTGGTAAAGGGTTGGTGTATGACACCGGGGGGGCTGACCTTAAAGTGGGTGGTTTTATGGCAGGAATGAGCCGTGATAAAGGCGGAGCTGCCTCGGTTGCAGGTTTTATGAAAGCGGTAGCTGATTACCAACCCGCTGGCGTTAAAGTGATAGCCTATTTAGCCGTAGTACGTAATTCAATTGGTTCTGACTGCTTCGTACCAGATGAAATTATCACTTGTCGTGAAGGGTTGAAGGTACGTATTGGTAATACTGATGCAGAAGGTCGTTTGGCAATGGGTGATTTATTAAGCGAAATGAAAGAGCTGGCTAAATCAGCAATCAATCCAGAGCTATTTACAGTTGCAACGCTTACAGGTCATGCAGCACGAGCGGTGGGGCCATATAGTGCTTATGTTGAAAATGGTCCTGCACGAGCAATAGGTGTATCTCGTCAGCTAGCGGATATTGGTGATTTGTGGGGTGATGGCGCTGAATTATCGCGTAGTCGCCGCGAAGACTATGACTTTGTGAAACCTCGTACCTTGGCGGATGATGTATTATCAAGTAACAATGCACCATCGGCAGTGACTGCCCGCGGTCATCAATTCCCAATGGCATTTTTGGCGATTGTTGGTGGTTTAGACAAACACGGTAGTGATTCAGATTTACCATTGCCGTATGTGCATATGGACATTGCAGGCAGCGGTGTGGAAGGTGGCGATTGGCAACACGGTAAACCGACTGCGGCAACAGTCAGTAGCTTATTTGCTCGTTACTGCTTGTAAGCTTATTTTTTCAAGTTTTAATAGGAAGGGCACTTAATGTGCCCTTTTTAAGTTATGTAGTAAAATGACTGGTACTTATTTAAGTCCTAGTACTGATTTACCTTGCTTGAACGTTACGTCAACAGGAATATTCGCTTTAGAGAGCTTTTCTAAATCGGCCGCCAGCTCAGTTTTAATATCCCCATGTGTTGCAATAAGTTGATCAACTTTTTGATAATCACCATCACCTTGTAAAGTTATAATTAGGTTTGATAGTTTCTCCATAGCAACAGCCATTTTCTGCATATCAACCTTGTAATGGCCTTGCGAATTTTTTGAAAATGCACCTTGTTCTTTGAAAAAGTTAAAACGGATCATGTTCGCTTTACCATGAGCACTAGAAGCACCAAAACGTACCGAGCGGAAGATCCCAGCCATAAAAGTAACATAGTAATCTTCGATAGTACCTTCTGTGATTTCGCCTTTATTTAGTAACTGCTCAACCATATACAAACCTAAAATGTCAGCTTTGCCTTCTTCAAGCGCGCTTGCGTGTTCTTGCAAAGATTGGCGGACAGTTCCTTTGTTTGTTATGGTGTTTTTTATACCTAACCCATGTGCTACTTCGTGGAACATGGTATTAGCAAAGAATGCATCGAAGGTGATATGTTTGCGCTGCTCTGGCACAATAAGTTGATCTGCTATCGGTAACATTATTTTGTCAAACTTAGCACGCATAGCATTTTTAAGTTGTAGGCGGCGAGTGCCTTTTTCTAGCTGAACTTGCTCGTCATTTGGCAAGTTGATGGCAATTGTTTTGCTACCAGCATTTGAGTGACCAGCATAGTAAATGACATCATAAGCATTTAAATCAGCATCAGAACCGGGTACTTCTTGTTTGTACTTCTCATCAACTGGTAAGCCTGTTTGTAGCTCAGGTAAGAAAGCGGCAAACTTGGCTAAACGCTCACTCCATGCTAAATCTTTGACAAGTACATATGACTCAAACCCAGCTCGATAGCCAAATAATTGATCTTCATATGTTTCAATTGGACCAATAACCACATCGATAGGGTTATTTTTCATATCCATCCAAGCGAAGTCAGACGTTTGGTAACTGTTGTTTAATAGCGCATCGGCGCGTAATGTTAGGTAATTAGCAAATTCTTTATCATCGGCCAGTTTACTGGCTTCTCGTAAAAGCTGAGCGGCTTGAGATAGCTCTTTTTCATAAATTTTAGAATAGGGAAGAGTATGAAGTTTACCCTGCTCATCGCGCTTAACGATTGAGTATAGGCCTTTTTTGTCTTTTAAATCTGAGTTATTTAACTCTTCTTTAGTCATATCGTGAGGGTAAAACTCAGCACCCGGCGCTTTATTTTCAAAGCCATTTAAGAAAACTTTGTCGCCGTCTAGCCTATCCCAAGGACCGTAGTTAATATCGGCAAACTTACGCACTTTTTCATCTTTAATACGGCTTAAAAAAGTGTCTTTATCCATTGCAAAGCTTTGCTTCCAAAATAGGTCATCCATTAATTTAGATGCATCTATCAGTTTGGCTATCATTTTTTTTGGTTATTACTTAGGTGTGATAGGTCAGTTTGTAACGTAACTTCGGTGTAAATATCTAATCGAGATTGTGGCGTGTTGATTAGTTCATAGCTAGGTTGTTTTTGCTGTGAGCCTTGAACTTTGGTTACGGTGCTTGCAGGGTCTGAGCATGCGCTTAATGCAAGTGTACTGGCAATAATGAATGCTTGGCTGATTTTAGAAAGTCTCATGTTGCTCTCTTTGATTGTTATTAGAAAAAATGCGAGTCTACTTTACCTTATTCGTTAAAAATATTCTGCACAGATGCGGTGCAATTATTAGAAAAGGCTCTAAGTGAGCGCAAGAGAAATATTTTTATGTATATTTCTTAACTTTATGGCGATGTTAGACAATACTAAAACCATATAACAACAGTACTTTAATGCTAATAAGCCGTTTTGGAATCGAACCTATGTCAACAGAGAATGCCTTACTTACCATCCTTATTGATAGAATAAATAATGATACTTTAGTGTTGCCTACCTTACCTGATGTGGCGGTTAGAGTCCGCCAAGCCGCAGATGATCCGGAAGTTAACTTGATGCAAATGGCTGATGCTATATCTCATGATCCTGCGTTATCAGCGCGAATGATTAAAGTAGCGAACAGCGCTTTTATGGGCCGCTCAGTTAAAGTTAATACACTTAACCAAGCTGTCACTCGTATTGGGCTTAGGCAAATTAAAAATATTGCAACAGCAATGGCGATGGAGCAATTGTTCGTTTCTAATAATAAACTGATTAAAACTTACATGGATAAAGCATGGCAAAAAACCTTAAAGGTGGCATGCCAAGCTATCACAACCATGGATTTTTACCTTAAAGTTAATAAACATACCTCACTTAATAAAGATACGATTACTTTGGCGTCGTTAGTTTTTAATATTGGTGTTCTTCCTATTCTAACCGAAGCAGAGCGACACCCTGAGGTATTCGCTAACCCGAGTTTTTTAGCACATGCAATTCAAAAGTTGGCAGGAAAAATTGGTGGTGCGATTATGCGTGAATGGGGTTTTACAGAAGAGTTTGTAGAAGTAGCAGAGAGCTGGTCTAATCCTAATTATAAACCTGAACAAGACAGCTATGTAGACTTTATTCGTGTTGGCGCAATATTAGAAGGGATTTTACAAGTATCAGATAAAGCAGCGTCGCTAAGTATTTACGAGCAAAAAGGAATTGTTCGCTCTGTGGATATGTTTACGAGTGAAGAGTATCAAGCCTTGCTTGAAGATGTGAAATCGATGTTTGCATAAATAAGCATTGAACTAGGGGTTGTTGATCTTTGAGGTATGGATTTTGTTCAAATCAAAGGCTTTCATTACGCGAAATGAGCAATGCAGCATAATAATTTATGTTAGTTGCGAATGACAAAGTAATGGAAGCCTTTGGTGAACCCTTTGGGCTGCGCCATTCGGGCATTTTTTCTACGTTATCACCTGACTTACATAGAGTAACTATGCTA